>USCJ01000101.1 GCA_900553215.1 uncultured Collinsella sp. | reverse complement strand
ATCGGCATCCCACAGGATGACGTCAACGCGCTCGCCACGGAGCTCGCCCACGACAGCGCGAACACGGCTGCCCTTGGGGCCGACGCAGGCACCCACGGGATCCAGACGGTCGTCAAGCGAGTGGACGGCGACCTTGGAGCGCTGGCCGGGCTCGCGGGCGATCGACTTGATCTGGACGGTGCCCTCATAGATCTCGGGCACCTCCTGCTCAAACAGACGACGCATGAGCTCGGGGTGGGTACGGGAGATGACAATCGGCGGACGGCTGTGCTCGCCACGAACCGGCTGCAGGTTGGAGTTGGGGTCGCGAACGTCGATGATCACGGCCTTGATGTGCTGGTTGTGCAGGTAGCGCTCGCCCATCGGACGCTCGTTGCGCTCGTTCTCGTAACGACGCTGATCAAAGTGCGGCAGCTCGGCCTCGACGCCTTCGCGAATCTTGACGATCGTGAAGTCGGGCGTAGACTGCAGCACGGTGCCGCTGATGAGGTCACCGATGCGGCCGGAGAACTCCTCGTAGATCTGCTCTCGGGCGGAGTTACGCACGATGGCGTTGATCTCGGCCTTAGCGTGCTGGGCGGCGATGCGGCTCGTGTTCTTGGGGGTGACGTCGATCTCCTCGAACTCGGTGAAGTTGCCCTCCTCGTCCATGGAATCGTCGATCGGCTCCAGGCGGTAGACGTAGATCTTGCCGGTGGTGCGGTCGATGGTCACCTTGGCGCCCCACTCAAGATGCAAGATCTCGGCATAGCTCTTGGCGAGCGACTGCTCCAGGCGGTCGATCAGGTAGAGCTGGTCGATGTGCTTCTCCTGGCAAAGCTCCATCAGGGCGGACATCATGTCGGATGCTGCCATCTCACTTTCCTTCCTTCGCGGGCTTGAAGTCGTAGGTGGGCTTCAACTTGCACTTTTTAACATCAGAGAAATCGAGGGTAACGGACTCGCCGTCCTCGAGCTCGAGGGTCACGTTCGACTCGGTGGCGGCGGCAATCTTGCCGGCGTACTTGCGACGGCCCTCGGTGGCGGTGGAGGTGAGCTCGCAGTTTTCGCCCACAAAGCGGGCAAAATCACTCGGGCGGCGCAGCGGGCGCGCCATACCCGGGCTCGACACCTCGAGCGTATAGCTCGAAGAGATGGGGTCGAGCTCCTCAATCACATCGCCGACCCACTTGGTGTTGGCCGTGACGTCGTTGAGCGACAGGCTCTGACCCTCGACACCCTCGATACGCACGCGCACGCAGGGGGCCTTGGTGGCACCCACGAGCTCGACGTCGACGATGTCGATATCGCGCTGGGGAGCGACGGCCTCGAGCGCGTCGATGATCGCCTGCTCGGTCTTGGTCTTGACCATTGCGGCACCTCCATCCATACAAAAAAGAAGCGGGGCCGAAACCCCACTTCTTTCAATACAACTTCATTTGCAAGCAAACTATACCAATAGCTGCGGAAACGTGCAAGCACAGTACGAATCTGCAGGTCAGCGTGCGCACAGCTTCTCCACAAGAATAGGACAATTGACCGAGGAACCCCATGCGGTGCGCCCTCAACAGTCCCAAAACGGGCCATGCGTCCCAATCCACAGGTCTGTTCGGACCCCAAGGGCATTCCTCCCCGAGCCCTTATCGATCAGACTTACGCTAAGGGACATTCCGCAACAAGCCGGCCAGCAAGTCGCACAACGACGAACCTTTCCAAATCCTCTACGGCAAGGAGGCACCCATGAAACGCCTAGGCACCCTCTGCATGACTGCGCTCGCCATCGCAACGTGCTCGTTGGCCCTCGTGGGCTGCGGCAAAACGAACAGCAAAACCGGAACATGCGAACCGGATCCTGGCAGCACCAAAGCCATCGAAAAAACCGAACCCCCGGTGAGCTTCGACAAAATAGACGAGGACATCGTCGATCCCCAGGGCCTGAGTCCCGACCCCCAAGAACAGTTCCCCATCGACCTAGAGGCGGACGAGAACGTCCACGTCACCTGCGTTGATAAGGACCCCGACGGCTACGGGGACGCCGCGCTCGTCTTTACGGTAACCAACAATACCGGTGTCGACATGATGTTTGGCGATGTGGACTCCTATGCCTACGTCAACGGCGTGGTCCGCGATGTGCGCATGCGCCAGCAGGTCGCAGCGGGCGAGGAAACGCGCGCCATGCTCACGTTTGTAGGCACCTTCGACGACCCGGACTTTGATGTAAACAACGACCTCAACGACATCTACCTCAATATCTGGATGTTCGAAGAGGCAACGGGCAACGTTTACTTTAGGGACCTGGTACACATCCCGTAGAAGACGGAGCGACGCACTGACTAAGCAGGGCAGACAACACAAAACGAGGGACGACCCAACCGGACCGTCCCTCGTCTCTTACACGTCAGCTATGCGTGCGGTGTTTACTTGACCACCAGGTTGACCAGCTTGCCGGGCACGCAGATGGCCTTGACAACGGTCTTGCCCTCGGTCCACTTGGCGACAGCGGCCTCGGCGGCAGCCTGCATCTCCTCGTTGGAGGCATCGCGGGCTACGTCGATGCGGCCACGAACCTTGCCGAGCACCTGCACGACAATCTGCACCGTGTCCTCGATGGACTCGGCCAAGTCGAACTCGGGCCAGGCGGCGGTGTAGGCGTTGCCCTCGCAGCCGAGGGCCTCGTGCCACAGCTCGTCGGCCCAGAATGGGCAGATGGGGGCAAGGACGCTCACGATGTCCTTAGCCACGCCATAGCACAGCGCCTTGTCGCGCGATGCGCCCTCGGTGGCGTTAAGGTAGGCGCTCGCCGCGTTGACGAGCTCCATGACGGCCGAGATCGCGGTGTTGAACTGGCCGCGATCGAAGTCCTCGGTGCACTTGGCGATGGTGCGGTGACGCTCGCGATAGAGCTTCATCGCAACCTCGTCGAGCGTGGACTTGTCGAAGGCCACGTTGGCGTCGCCGGACTGGACGAGCTGCCAAACGATACGCCAGGCGCGCTTGATGAAGCGGTTGGCGCCCTCAACGGCCTTGGGATCCCAGTCGAAGTCCTTCTCGGGCGGGGCGATAAACAGGATCGCCAGACGCATGGTGTCGGCACCGTAGGGCTCGATAACCGAGCTCGGGGGCACGACATTGCCCTTGGACTTGGACATGGTGTCGCCGTTCTCGTCCTTAACCATGCCCTGGCACAGCAGGTTGGTGAAGGGCTCGTCGAAGTCCAGCATGCCCAGATCGCGCAGCACCTTCGTGAAGAAGCGCGAGTACAGCAGGTGCAGGATGGCGTGCTCGATGCCGCCGATGTAGTTATCGACGGGCATCCAACGGTCGGCGGCTTCGCGGGAGAAGGGCAGCTCAGTGTTGTGCGGGTCGGTATAGCGCAGGTAATACCAACTGGAGCAGGTAAAGGTGTCCATGGTATCGGTCTCGCGCTTGGCCGGGCGACCGCAGACCGGGCAGGTGGTCTCGTAGAACTCCTTGCACTCGGCAAGGGTCTCGCCGGCGCCCAGGTCAAGGTTCTCGGGCAGCGTCACCGGCAGCTGGTCCTCGGGCACGGGCACGATGCCGCAGTGCTCGCAGTGGATGGCCGGGATGGGGTTACCCCAATAGCGCTGGCGGCTGATGAGCCAGTCGCGCAGACGGAACTCGACCTTACGACGACCGCAGCCCATGGCCTCGAGGTCGGCCACGATGGCAGACTCGCCCTCGGAGTGCTTGCCGCCGCGCATACCGGTGTACTTGCCGGACTGGACGAGCGTACCCTCGGCGGCATGGGCGCAATCCCAGTCGACGGTCTCGGCATGGAAGGTATCGATGGTCTCACCGTTAGCCTCGACGGCTGCGCGGTCGTCATCGTCCAGGATGATCGGCACGATCGGCAGATCATACTTGCGTGCGAACTCAAAGTCGCGCTGGTCGCCGCAGGGAACGGCCATGACGGCGCCGGTACCGTAGTCGGCCACGACGTAGTCGGCAACCCACACGGGGACCTTTTCGCCGTTAACGGGGTTCACCACGTAGCGGCCGGTAAAGGCACCGTGCTTCTCGAGAGTGCCCTGGGCACGCTCGACGGCAGAAATGTGTTTAGAGTCCTCAACGATCTTGGTGACGGCCGCCTCGTACTCCGTGCCCTCGACGAGCTCGTGCAGACGGGCGTACTCGGGAGCCAGGACAAAGAAGGAGACGCCAAAAAGGGTATCGGCGCGCGTGGTGAAGACGGTGATCTTGCCCTCGTCGCCCTCGATGGGCTCGCCATCGGCGTCGCACAGGGTAAAGTCGACCTCGGCACCCTCGGAGCGGCCGATCCAGTTGGCCTGCATCTGCTTGACGCGCTCGGGCCAGCCAGGGAGCTTCTCCAGGTCGTCGAGCAACTCCTGGGAGTACTCGGTAATCTTGTAGTACCACTGCTCAAGATCGCGCTTCTCGGGCTCGGTGCCGCAACGCCAGCACTTGCCCTCGGTCACCTGCTCGTTAGCCAAAACGGTCTTGCAGGTGGGGCACCAGTTAACCGGATTCTTCTTACGATAGACCAGGCCCTTTTCCCACATCTTCTCAAAGATCCACTGACCCCAGCGATAGTAGTCGGGACTGCAGGTCTTAACGGTGCGATCCAGGTCGTAGGAGAAGCCCATGCGCCTCATCGTGGCGAGCGCCTGGTCCATGTTCTTATACGTCCAGGCGGCAGCCTGCGTGTTGTGCTTGATGGCGGCGTTCTCGGCGGGCAGGCCAAAGGCGTCAAAGCCGATGGGGTGCAGCACGTCAAAGCCGCGCATGCGGGCCTGACGGGCCATGGCATCGCCGATGGTGTAGTTGCGCGCGTGGCCCATGTGTAGGTCGCCCGACGGATACGGGAACATCTCGAGCACATACTTCTTGGGCTTGGTGGCGTCGGTGTCGACGGCAAAGAGGTTCTCGTCGTCCCACGCCTTCATCCACCGGGACTCAATGGCCTGCGCGTCGTAGGCAGGGATCTCATCCTTATGATCTGTGCAATCGCACATATCAGCTCCTTTGTTAGCTGGGTTGGGGCGGGGCGTTCTTACCTTTACTCGCTACTACGAACAGTCCTGCTCGCACGAAGGCCACATTAAGTGGCCTTCGGCTCGTGCGGAACTTGTAACGAGCAAAGGGAAGAACGCCCCGCCACATCGTTAACTCGACT
This sequence comes from uncultured Collinsella sp., assembly GCA_900553215.1. GTDB lineage: Bacteria > Actinomycetota > Coriobacteriia > Coriobacteriales > Coriobacteriaceae > Collinsella. The sequence goes on along the minus strand of USCJ01000101.1, from coordinate 549 downwards.
GATGATAGCAAATACAACAAGCGAGATGCCTGCGACTTGCAGGCATCTCGCTTTATCTAAATAACGTGGTTGAGGCTCAACCTTTATGTGCAGGTCTTATCTTATCGATACGTTACGCTCTGTTGGGAGTCCTTGACTACGACGTCGTGGGCTCCGCCTTCGACGATCGAGGTCGAGGAGACCAAGGTCAGACGTGCCTTTTCCTGGAGCTCGGGGATCGAGAGGGCGCCGCAGTTGCACATCGTGGACTTGACCTTGTAGAGCGTGCCGCCCACGCCGTCCTTGAGGGAGCCGGCGTAGGGAACGTAGGAATCGACGCCCTCGACGAAGCTGAGCTTCGCGGCGCCGCCCAGGTCGTAGCGCTGCCAGTTGCGGGCACGCGCAGAACCCTCGCCCCAGTACTCCTTCATGTACTGGCCGTTGACGTTGACGCGCTCGGTCGGGCTCTCGTCAAAGCGGGCGAAGTAGCGGCCCAGCATCATAAAGTCGGCACCCATGGCAAGGGCGAGCGTCATGTGGTAGTCGTAGACGATACCGCCGTCGGAGCAC
>USCJ01000100.1 GCA_900553215.1 uncultured Collinsella sp. | reverse complement strand
TCTACACTTGGTAATCCTGCATGAGCTGCAAGAATTTTCTGTGTCATCGTCATTCCCATGTCTTGTTTCCTCCTCATTCTCGTGTTTCATGCAGAAACTTTTCTTTCTGCATACTCTGGCATTGAAATCCCGCCTTTTGCGGATTTTAAACCTGTTTTTTATCATAGCATAAATATTGGTAAATTACAACAAAACTGCCGTGTATTTTATGGGCAAAACTTTTATCTGCAAAAAAGATGCCACCCGTTATTACAGGTGACACCTCTCTTCTATACTTATCTCAAAACATCTGCAAATGCTCTGTCTAAAAAGACACCACAAACATCTTATTTATTGCTCAGGAATTCATGGATACCTTTTGCTGCTGCTTTACCTGCACCCATAGCCAGGATAACGGTAGCTGCTCCGGTAACGGCATCTCCACCTGCGTATACACCATCTTTTGATGTCTTTCCGGTTTCTTCGTCCGCAATAATGCATTTTCTCTTATTGACATCCAGACCGATGGTCGTTGAAGAAATCAGCGGGTTCGGTGAAGTTCCAAGGGACATGATAACGGTATCTACATCCAGGACAAATTCAGATCCCGGGATCTCTACCGGTCTTCTTCTTCCGGAAGCGTCCGGCTCGCCAAGCTCCATGACGTCGCAGGTCAGCACGGCGCCGTTGAGCGCCTTGGGCGCCAGCAACTCGCAGAACTCAACGCCGTCGGCAAGAGCAAGATCGAGCTCTTCCTCATCGGCGGGCATCTGCTTCTTGGTGCGGCGATACACCAGGCGCACGTTCTTCACGCCTGCCAGGCGCTTGGCCACGCGGGCCGCGTCCATGGCGGTGTTGCCGGCGCCGATGACCACGACGTCCTCGCCCAGCTCGAGCTTCTCGCCCTTCTTGGCGGCCTCGAGGAACTCCAGCACGTCGAGCTCGGCACCCTCGCCCAAGCCTGCAGAGCCGGGCATCCAGGCACCGGTGGCCACGACCACGTCGGTAAAGCCCTGAGCCTTGAGCTCGTCAATGGACTCCACGCGAGCGTTGAGCTGCACCTTGGCACCAAAGGCCAGGCAAAGCTCGGCGTCGTGGGAGATATCGTCGCTCGCGATACGGAACTCGGGGATCACGTGACGGACTACGCCGCCGAGCGAGTCGCGGGCCTCGAAGATGGTGACGGGCACGCCGGCGCGCGTCAGGAAGAACGCCGTCGCCAGACCGGCCGGACCGCCGCCGATCACGGCAACGTTGTGCTCGCCGTCGTTGGCGATGGCCTGGGCGCGCAGCTTGGGCAGCACGGCGGTCAGGGCCTCGCGGGCGGCCTTGAGCTTGCTGGCGCGAATCTGGGCGCCCTCGGGCTCATAGAATGCACGCTCGCAGGCACGGCCGCAAGGATGCGGGCAAATGGTGCCGGTAATGAACGGTAGGGCGTTGCGCTCGATGATGATGTTGAGCGCGTCCTCGTAGCGGCCCTCGTCAACAGCCGCCAGGTAGGCGGGAATATCCTGCTGGATGGGGCAGCTCGTGCGGCACGGCGTGGTAAAGCAGTCGGAAAGCGGGCTCTTGCCGGCGACCTTGCGATCGGGCAGCGGGCGCAGCGGCTTCTTGTAGAGCGGGTTGGTGAGTGAGTCGGTCTGGATCGCGGTCACGGCCTCGAGAGAGACACCCGCGAACGGCTTGCCGTCCAGATCGCTGGCCATCTGGCTAAAGCGCTCGTAGCCACCGGGCTTGAGTACGTCGGTCGCCAGGGTAACGGGCCAAATGCCGGCATCGTACAGGGCACGGATGTTGTAGACCGTGGCACCACCGGAGTAGCTGATGCGCAGCTTGCCGTCAAACTGCTCGGTAATGCGGCGGGCAGCCTCGATGGTCAGCGAGAACAGCGAACGGCCGGACATATACATCTCGGTGGAAGGCAGCTCGTTCCTCGTCACGTCGACGGGGAACGTGTTGGTCAGCTTGACGCCAAACTCCAGGCCGCGCTCGGCGCACAGGGCAATCAGGCGCTCGAACATGGGCACGGCGTCGACCCACTGCAGGTCCTCGCGGAAGTGCGTGTCATCAAAGACGATGTAATCAAAGCCCAGCTCGTTGAGGCGCTGACGGGCAAACTCATAGCCCAGCAGCGTGGGGTTGCACTTGATGTAGGTGTTGAGGCCCTTCTCGGTGATCAGATAGGTCGCGATGCGCTCGATCTCCGCCGGCGGGCAGCCGTGCAGGGTAGACTCGGTGATGGAGTTGGAGACGCGTGCCGGGATGGACTCGACAAACGCAGCGTCGACATGCTCAAACTTGTCTAGGTTGGCAAGCGCCCAGGCACGGCACTCGTTCCAGACGTCGGAGCCGCTGGCATCCTTCATGCCCTCGATGTACGCGTCGACCTTGGGGCTCTTAATGCCCTCCAGGTCATAGCCCACGGACATGTTGAAGACAAAGCCGTCCGGGCTGCCCAGGCCGTACTCGCGAGCGATCAGGTGGCAGGCAAACCATGCCTTCACGTACTCGGCAAAGGCCTGCGGAACCTCGAGCTCGGTCGACCACTCGCAGTTGTAGCACTCGTCCTGCGCCACGATGCAGGGCTTGTTGACGCACTTGGAGAGCTCCTCGCCGTCCATAACCTGGACGGTCTTGAGCTCAAAGAAGCGAGAGCCAGCCACATAGGATGCCACGATGTTCTGGGCAAGCTGCGTATTGGGGCCGGCGGCCGGGCCAAACGGAGTCTCGATGCGCTCGTCAAAAATGGGAAGCGCACCCTCCTGGTTGGTCGTGACCATCTTGCGCACGCCAAAGATGGCGTCCTGGGTCTTGTGCTCCTCGATGATCCAGTTCATCAGCTGCGAAAACGGGATCGGCCTCATGATGTCGCTCATAGTGAGCTCCTCTCTGTAACGCCCGGCGAGACCGCGCGGCGGGCGCAAATACGGTGTAGCGCTAGCACAGCGCCGGCGACCCCGCGGAGGCCGCCTATGCGCGCGTCGGATGCGGCGAAACATCTGACGCGCGCGAATCTACTTGTGAATTAGTAGGTGCGACCGTTGAGCGTGCTCCAGAGCTTCTTGGACTCAGCCATGGTCCACGCGTTGATCTTGTCCTCATCAATGCCAACGAACTCGCGATCCTTGTACAGGACGCGGCCGTTGATGATGGTGGTGCGGCAGTTTTTGCCCATCATGCCAAAGAGCATGTGGCCGTCGATGTTCTCCTCGCTCAGCGGCGTAAAGGGCTTGTAGTCCATAACGATGACGTCGGCGGCCGCGCCGGGCTCAAGCACACCGAGCTTGCGATCGAAGTACTTGCTGGCCATCTTGGCGTTGTTCTCGAACAGCATGGTCATGGCCTCGCACCAGCCCACGTTGGGCATGGCGGCGTTGTGGCGCTGAATGATCAGAAAGACCTTGAGGCTCTCGAGCATATCGTGGGTGTAGGCGTCGGTGCCCATGCACACGGGGATGCCGCGGCGGAAGAACTCGAGCACGGGGGCGCAGCCCACGGCGTTGCCCATATTGGATTCGGGGTTGTTAACGAGCCAGGTGCCGGACTCCTTGACGATATCCATCTCGGCAGGCGTCACGTGGATACAGTGGCCCAACATGGTGTCGGGACCCAGCAGGTTGTGCTGCAGCAGGCGCTCGACGGGGCTGATGCCGCCCCGGTTGAGGCGGGAGTCCCACACGTCGTTCATGCCCTCGCACACGTGGATGTGGAAGCCGGTCAGACCGTTGTTGGCCTCGGCCATCTTATCCATGGTCTCGTCCGACAGCGTAAAGGTGGCATGTCCGCCAAACATGGCGGCGATCATGTGGTTGTCGTTATCGCGACGCTCCTTGGCGGCCCACTGGGCAAACTCGGCGTTCTCGGCAATGGCCTGGTCGCATTTTTCCTGGCCGCGGCGATCGGAGACCTCGTAGCACAGGCACGAACGCATGCCCAGCTCCTGAGCTGCATCCTTAATGGTAAAGAGGCTTCCCGGAATCTCGCAGAAGCTCGCGTGGTGATCGAAGATCGTGGTGACGCCATCGCGGATGGAATCCAGGATCGTGGCATAGGCGCTGGCCTTGGTGCCGTCGAGCGTCAGGTTATCGTCGATCTTCCACCACTGCTGCTCAAGATTCTCCAGGAAGTTGGTGGGGTTGCAGCCCTTAATGGCAAGGCCGCGGGCCAGACCCGAGTAGATGTGGGTATGGCAGTTGATGAGTCCGGGCATGATGAGGTTACCCTGGGCGTCGACGTACTCGGCATCCGGGTACTTGGCCTTGAGCTCGCGCTCGGGGCCCACTTCGACGATCGTATCTCCGTCAATGGCGACCGCACCGTTGGGAATGAACGGGGTCTGAGTGTTGCGGGTAAAGACGGAACCGTTAGCGACCAGAAGCATGAATGCTCCCTTCAACATCAGGGGCGGGGTTTGACACCTCTGACATAGCGGAAGTGCGAAGCGCCGGCCTACACCGGAAACGGGCCCTCTCCCGTCAACGCTTCACCAAAGGGACAAACCCTTTGAAGTGCGGCTTGGCGCCGCATGACGTCGGCGGACGAGGCGATGCGTCCGCCGACGAATAGCACCGAATTGGTTACTTCTTGCTCTCGGGCAAGACCAGATCCACGGCAGCGTCCTTGGCGGCATCGATGTGCTGAGCCACGACCGGCGTCTGCGGAAGGATCAGGTTAAGGACAATGGCCATGATGGCGGTGGGGGTTACGGCATTGGAGCCGATGACGGTGGACACCCAGGCGGGCATACCCTCGCCGGCAAGGCAACCGCTGGCCATCCAGATACCCAGGCCAAAGACGACGGAGGTACCGACGATGGTGGTAGTGCGCTGCGTGAGGCCCTCGCGGGTGAACATGCGCACGCCGTTCATGGTAATGGTGCCAAAGACGCCGACGGTCGCGCCGCCGATAACGGGCTGCGGGATAGCGGAAAGGACGGCAGAGAGCTGCGGGAACAGACCGGCGATGGCAAAGACGGCTGCGATGATCACAAAGACCCACTTGTTAACGACCTTGTTGGAGCAGATGATGCCCACGTTCTGGCCAAGGGCGCTGGTGGGAAGACCGCCCAGCAGGCCGCCGACCATAGAGGTGAGGCCCTGCGACACGATAGCGCCGGAGAGCTCGCGCTCGGTGGGCATACGGTCGATGGAGCCCAGGCAGGCGGCGGAGACGTCACCGATAACCTGGATGGCAACCATGGGGAACACGACGGCGAGGGTAATGCAGACCTCGGGATCAAACTCGAGCGCGTAGGGCATGAGCTTGGGAAGGGCGAAGACCTGAGCGGTGGCGACGCTGGAGAAGTCGATCATGCCAAAGGGGATGGAGACGATCATGCCAACGATCATGCCAAAGAACACGGAGCCCAGCTTGAGCGTGCCCTTGCCAAAGTTGGCGAGCGCAAAGACCACGGCGAAGGTGATAAGAGCGACGCACCAGGCCTGCGGGGTGCCCCACAGCGGCGTGCCCATGCCGCCGGCCATGTACTTGACGGCCGTGGGATAGAGAGAGACGCCAATGGAGAAGATGACCGTACCGGTCACGACGGGCGGGAACAGCCACTTGATCTTGCTGTAGGCCAGACCAAAGAGGACCGCGACGGCGCCGCCGACGATCTCGCCGCCCAGCAGCTTTGCCGCTGTTTCTGCCTGCTCCGCCGTTTCCGACGGCGCTTTCATTGCGGCAAACACGCCTCCCTGCTTCAC
>USCJ01000099.1 GCA_900553215.1 uncultured Collinsella sp. | reverse complement strand
GAGCCCCAGGCGCTGCCGCATGCCCATCGAGAAGCGCCCGGTGCGCTTCTTCCCGGTGTCCGCGAGGTCCACGGCGGCGAGCACCTCATCTATGCGGTTCTCGGGAAGGCCCAGCAGCGTGGTGCGCACGCGCAGGTTCTCGCGCGCGGTGAGGTTGGGGTAGAGCGGCGCCTCCTCGATGAGGCTGCCGATTGCGTAGAGGTCCTCGCGGCGCCAGGCGTGCCCGGCAAAGAGGATCTCCCCGGCCGTCGGCCGCAGCATCCCGCAGATCATCTTGAGCGTTGTCGACTTGCCGGCGCCGTTGGGACCGAGCAGCCCGTACACCTCGCCCTCGCGGATATGAAGGCTCACGTCGGCCACGGCGTCCTGCGCCTGGTCGCCGCGGCCGAAGCGCTTGGTGAGCCCGCGCGTCTCGAGCATGTAACCCATGGGTTTATCCTTTCTCTTCCGGGAGCGCGGGCCGAGTCACCGTGCCCGCGCGCCTTACCTTTCGGGTTCACCATCCATGGTGGGGCGCGTTTCTAACGAAGCCGTAACGGCCGTTGGGTTCTTTTGGCGCCAACCCTTCTCGACCCGCACATCATGATTAATTTGCTTAAGGCAACAACTTTCCCGATCGATGTAATCACCGAATCAAAACGTGTACATCACCCTCCAAAACCGACATTTTTCGGCATGTTTGGAGGCTGATGTACACGAATGTGAAATCCACCGCCGCCCAAAAGCGCCTTCCTCATGTCTGGACTCTCTATGCTTACGCTGGATAGACATCGCCGGAACGGGTATAGTATCGAAAGTTTTGTCGTTAACCAGCGGGGGAGTCCTGTGGGCATCAAAAAGAAGATCAAAAAGGAGCTTATCGGCACTTCCGATTACCCGTCGAATAAGATCTTTACGATCTCCAATTTCATCACCTTTACGCGCCTGATCCTCACCCTGGTATTTCTGTACCTGTTGGTGACGGATAACAACCGCGTCATAGCCATCGTTATCTACGCCGTTGCCGCCTCCACCGACTGGATGGACGGTCAGATCGCCCGCATGACCAAGACGGTCTCGTGGCTCGGCAAGGTCATGGATCCCATTTGTGACCGTGCGCTGCTGTTCACCGGCGTACTTGGGCTGGTGGTCCGCGGAGAGCTGCCCATCTGGGTCTGCGTGCTCATTATTGGCCGCGACATCTATCTGGGCATCGGCACGCTTATCGTGCGTCATTATCACCGTCGCCCCATCGATGTCGTCTTTCCCGGAAAGATTGCCACAGCGCTGCTCATGACCGGATTCTCGCTCATGCTGCTCGGGTTCCCCGTTGTTGACGGCCTGCACCTTTTACCTTCGACCCTCGCGGCCTTCCCGGGCCTCAACGGAAGCTCGGTGCCCCTCGGCATCTTCTTTGTGTACGGCGGCGTGATCTTCTCCATGCTCACGGCTGTCATCTACTCCATTAAGGGCGGAGCGGCCATTAAACAGGCTCTCACGCATCCCGAGGACGAGGACATCGACTTTCTGAACCCTGAAATCGAAGACTGATTCGTTGGGGTATGATTACGTACGGTTCATTATTTGCGGCTCGTCCGCGATAAGTTAGGGGTTGTCATGGACAACATGGTTAACAATATGCCTCACAATGATAAGACTGCTGACGCTACCTGCGTATTCCGCGTGCCTTCAAGCGACGTCACCGTTCCCGATCTCATGGCCAACGTGCGCATCACCGCCCCCGTTCTGTCCATCGTCAAGGGTCCGCAGACTGGTGCCGCCTTTGAGCTCGAGGACGACGTGACCACCATCGGCCGCGATCCTGCGAACGGCATCTTCCTCAATGACATGACCGTTTCGCGTAGCCACGCGCGCATTATTCGCGAGGGCCTCGGCGCTCGCATCGAGGATCTGGGTTCGCTCAATGGCACCTGGGTCGACGGTGCCATCGTCAACGCGGCCCCGCTGCACGACGGTTCTTCCGTCCAGATCGGTACGTTTACGCTCATCTATCACGAGAGCACGCCGGAGCGCATCGAAACCGGTGAGTAGGGCATGGCCGAACGCAACTATCTGAGTATCGGCCAAGTCGTCAACCTACTTCGAGGCGCATACCCCGATCTTTCGAACTCAAAAATTAGATTTCTAGAGGATGAGGGGCTCATTACCCCTCATCGTACGCCTAAGGGATACCGTCAGTACTCCAAGGAGGACGTTGATCGCCTGGAGGTCATTCTGCACCTGCAGAAGACCCGCTACATGCCGCTCAACGTGATTAAGCAGCGCTTGGAAAACGCTACGGACCTGTCAACGCTCGCCTACGAGGTGGGCTTACTGTCCGATGTTCCGCTCAAGACGGAGCCCAAGGAGACTAAACAAAAGCTGCATCCCATCGAGACCATTCCCGATATGTTGGGCGTCGAGATTTCGTTTATCCGCTCGCTCGCCGAGAACGACCTTATTCGCATCATCAAGAGTCCGCAGAATCGTGAGCTCGTCGATGGTCGCGATTTTCCGATCATCCGTTACTGCTCCGAGCTGTCACGCTTCCATATCGAGCCGCGCAACCTGCGTCAGTACGTGTCTTCCGCCAACCGCGAGTCCTCGATGTTTGAGCAGGTGCTCGTGAGCATGCTCGGCATGGATACCTCCGATGACGAGCGCGACGCCAAGCTCGAGCGTGCGTTTAAGAAGCTTCACGACCTGACGGAGGGCGTGCACACCGCGCTGCTCAAAAACCGCGTTTTTGAGTCGCTCAACGCCGTGGTCGAGGACGCCGACATCGATGCACTCGATGAGGAAATCGCTCGCTCCGAGTCCACCAAGGCCAAAAACGAAGAAACTGCCGCGCCTGCTTCGCACGAGGATTCTCTCGTAAAGCCGCTCAAGGTCGTCGCCCCTTCGCACTCCGGCACCGTCACCGCGGGCAAATAACCGCTGCTGATATTTCGGCAACTCATTGAAAGGTCATGCAATGTACGACTTCGAATCTCAAATCGTCGACATCCCCGACTATCCCGAGCCCGGAGTCGTCTTTAAAGACATCACGCCGCTCTTTGGCAATCCCGAGGCGCTCAAAGCCATGACCGATGCCCTCGCCGAGCACTTTGCCGGCATGGGGATCACCAAGGTCGTGGGTCCCGAGGCTCGCGGCTTTATGGTTGGCGTACCGGTGGCTGTAGCCCTTGGCGCCGGCTTTGTTCCCGCACGTAAACCGGGCAAGCTGCCGCGCGAGACCGTAAGCCAGAGCTACGAGCTCGAGTACGGCACCGATTCAATTGAGATCCATGCCGACGCTATCAGCTCTAAAGATACCGTGTTGATTCTGGACGACTTGGTCGCGACGGGCGGAACCGTCGAGGCAACAGGTAAACTGGTGCGAGATATGGGCGCAAAGCTTATCGGTTACGGTTGTATACTTGAGCTTGCGTTTCTCAACCCGCGCGAGAAGCTCACGCCGTCTGATGACGATGTGGAGCTCTTTAGCCTGGTGACGGTAGGCTAGCCGTTACCCTTAGTTACTGGAAAGGAAGCTACATGCGCACAGCAAACACGCACAAAAACATGGCACGCTGCGCTGCTACGGCAACCCTCGCTTGTGTTTTGGGCTTGGGCCTCGCGGCTCCTGCCTACGCCGATACCGCATCCGACCTTGCCGCTGCTCGTACGAAACTCGAGCAGATCGGCACCCAAACCCAGCAGATTTACGATGAGCTTGCCACGCAGACGCAGGCGCTCGATCAGACTGCCGGCGAGATCACGCAAAAGCAGCAGGAGATCGCCGATGGTCAGGCCAAGCTCTCGACCTATGTCGCCGGCGAGTACAAAACCGGCGGTCTGAGCCTGCTTCAGGTTTTGACGGGTGTCGATGATCTGAGCGATATGCTCAACCGTCTGTTCTACTACGGCAAAGTTTCCGATAAGCAAGCTCAGACCATTCAAGAGGTCAAGGAGCTTAAGCAGCAGCTCACCGATAAGCAGGCCGAGCAGGAGAAGAACGTCGCCACCACGCAAAAGAAGGTCGACGAGCTTAATGCCCAGCAGGCTGAAGCCCAGAACGTCGTAAACTCCCTGGATTCGCAGCTGCAGGCCGAGCTCGCTGCCGAGGCCGAGGCCAACGCTGCGCTGCAGGCTGGCATTAATGCTAGCACCGCCGAAAAGGCCACGGTGAGCAACGACACCGCCGGTACGACCGAGAACACCAACAACGGTGGTCAGACCAGCAATAACAACAACCAGGGCGGCAACACGCCGGCTCCCGCACCGCAGCCTGCCCCCACGCCCGCTCCGGCTCCCACGCCTTCAGCACCGAGTCAGTCTGTTGATGGTGGCTCCGTTGTTTCGCGCGCCTACAGCAAGCTCGGCTATGCGTATTCTTGGGGCGGCATTGGACCGAACAGCTTTGACTGCTCCGGTTTTGTAAGCTATTGCCTCACGGGACGCTACTGCCGTCTGGGCACCACGGTCGACTTCATGGGTTGGACCCGTGTGTCCGATCCGCAACCCGGCGATGTTGTGGTTAACTCCTACCATACCGGCATTTATATCGGTAATGGTCAGATGATCCATGCTTCCGACTACAAAACGGGCGTCATCATCAGCTCCGTTGCCGCCGGCATGAACAACAATTACATTTTCGTGCGCTACTAATTTATTACTGCAGCGAACGAACGTGGGCCTCGCGATCTTGAGTCACGAGGCCCATTCTTTTTTCCCTACCGTTTGCCATAAAATCAGGACGGCTATCTAGTATTCAAAACTAGATAGCCGTCCAATCAATCAAAAAGATGGCTATAATTGTTGGGGAACAACTAGAAAGGACCCTCAATGAGCTGGGCACTTATCTCAGATTCGAGCTGCAATCTTCGCGATTGGCAACCGACTGCACCCCGTACCACCTTTGCATTCGCTCCTCTCAAAATTCGAGTAGGGGAGCGCGAATTTGTCGACGACCTTTTGCTCGATGTTCACGAGCTTAATGTTGCCATTCAGTCGGAAGCCAGCGCATCATCGAGCGCCTGCCCAAGCGTGGGGGAGTGGGCTGAGCTCTTTAAGCTCGCCGACAAGACGATCTGCATGCCAATCTCGGAGGGTGTCTCTGGAAGCTATAACGCTGCCGCTACGGCACGCGATATGGTACTTGCCGAGGAGCCCAATCGTCAGATTCACCTGGTCAATTCGCGGGCAGCAGGCGGCAAGATGGATCTGATCTTCTTGCTGTTTGATCGTTATCTTGCAAGTAACCCGGACGTTTCCTTTGAGGACGCCTGCGCTTACTTCGACAGTCTCGAGCAAAACAGCAAGATTCTCTTTAGCCTGTGTAATTACGAGAACCTTGCAAAGGCAGGACGCATTCCTAAGGCAGCCGGCGTCATTGCCAACAAGCTCAATATTCGCATTTTGGGCACGGCGAGCGAGGCCGGTAAAATCGAGCTCGTCGGGCACACGCGTGGCGAAAAGAAGATGCTCAACAAGATCATCGACACCATGGAAGCCGAAGGTTTTACGGGCGGCGAGGTCGTTATCGACCATGTCGAGAATGAGGCAGGCGCCCAAGCACTTGCCAGCCGAATTGTGGAGCGCTGGCCAGGCTCCAAGACTATCATCATGCCCTGTAACGGGCTAGATTCATACTATGCCGAAATGTATGGGCTCATTATCGGCTACGGCATGGGCGTGGCTTCGGGCCAATAACGTCCAACCAAGCAAAAATACGGGCGGGACAAA
>USCJ01000098.1 GCA_900553215.1 uncultured Collinsella sp. | reverse complement strand
CACAGAGGGCAGGTAATTGTGCTCGGCAACCAGCGGATAGTATTCGAGCTTGGCATCGGCGATCTTGGCACCCGCCTCAAAGACCGGGTAACACGGATCGGGAACCAAAATGGTGTCACCCGGATCGAGCAGGGCAAGGCCCAAATGGCCCACCCCCTCCTGCGTGCCGTTGCACGACTGCACCATGGACGGCGTAATGCCCGAAACGCCAAAGCGACGCTCATAGTAATCGCACACGGCCTGCTTAAGCTCGGGCAGGTCGCGCAGGGCATACTTCCACATCTCGGGGTCCTGGGCGGCCTGGGTCAGCGCCTCGACCACGTGGTCGTACGGCTTAAAGTCGGGCGTGCCCACGCTCATGTTGTAAATGGTCTTGCCCTGAGCCTTCAGCACGAGAAGCTTATTGTTGAGCGAGGCGAAGACCTCCGCGCCAAAGCGGTCGAGACGCTGCGATGCCTGCATGGTGCCACCTTTCGATATAAAAAACGCGGCGCTCCGACAAGAGCGCCGCGCGATACGGGCCATCAGATTGCAAAAGTGTAACGCTTGCAACCCCCGTATTGGTTCAATTTAACCAACCTTAGTCAACTGGATTGAGCGCGTCGATCTGCGCAAGCCACAGACGCGAGCTAGCGTCACTCGGCATACGCCAATCGCCGCGCGGGCTGAGCGTCACCGAGCCCACCTTGGGACCATCGGGCAGGCAGCTGCGCTTGAACTGCTGGGCAAAGAAGCGACGATAGAACGTACGCAACCACGTGTGAACGGTCTTGACGTCGTAGACGCCCTCGAAGCTCTTGAGCGCCATGCGGTAGATCTTGCCGGGCTCAAAGCCAAAACGCAGCAGGTAGTAGAGGAAGTAGTCGTGGAGCTCGTACGGGCCCACCAAATCCTCGGTCTTCTGCGCAATCTCGCCGTCGCCCGTGGGCGGCAGAAGTTCGGGAGACACCGGCGTATCGAGGATATCGAGCAAGACCTCGGCAATGCGCCCGCCAAAGACATCAGCCGCATAACGCACCAGATGGCGCACAAGCGTCTTGGGCACGCTCGCGTTGACGGCGTACATGCTCATGTGGTCGCCATTATAGGTAGCCCAGCCGAGCGCCAACTCCGACAGGTCGCCCGTACCGATAACAAAACCGCCAGCCTGATTGGCCAGGTCCATCAGGATCTGCGTACGCTCGCGGGCCTGGCTGTTCTCGTAGGTCACGTCCTGCACGGCCGGATCGTGCTCGATATCTTTAAAGTGCTGTTCCACGGCCGCATGAATCGAGACCTCGCGGAAGCTCACACCCAGGTCGCGAGCAAGCGACTCGGCATTGGATTTGGTGCGGCACGTCGTGCCAAAGCCCGGCATGGAAACCGCCGTGATACCCGTACGCGGCAGGCCCAGTGCATCGAAGGCACGCACGGTCACGAGCAGTGCCAACGTGGAGTCCAAGCCGCCCGAAAGGCCGATGACCGCCGCCTTGGTACCCGTGTGGGCAAGGCGCGTCTTGAGGCCCGCGGTCTGCAGATCGAGGATGGTCTCGCAGCGCTCGACCAGATCGCCATGGTCGGCCGGCACAAAGGGCGCACGCGGGAAAACACGGTCGATATCGTAGGCATCGCGCAGAACGGGCTCTTCGGCCAACACGCCCTCAAACGAAAACTCAACGGTCGTGGCCTCCGGCGCATCGTCCGCGCGCGTCCACGTCGTCGAGCGGCGGCGCTCGGCAACCAGACGGTCAAGGTCAACGTCGGCGATGGCCATATCGCAGGTAAGCAGTTTGGTCGCGGCGAGCTTGGAGCCGTTTTCGTAGACAAGGTTCTCGCCCGCAAAGACCATATCGGTCGTGGACTCGCCCTCGCTCGCGTCCGCGTAGGCATAGGCGCAGTACAGGCGCGCGCTCTGGTTAGAGATAAGGCTGCGGCGGTAATCTGCCTTACCGATAATCTCGTCCGAGGCCGACGGGTTGAGGATCACCGTCGCACCGGCAAGCGCCATCTCGGTCGAAGGGGGTGCCGGCACCCACAGGTCCTCACAGACCTCAACGCCCAGCACCAGGTCCTCGGCGCCCTCATCACAGCAACGGTAGACAAGCCCCGAGCCCAGCGGGACCGGACCCTGACCGGCAAATTCAACCCACACGGGATCGGCCGGCGCCGGAGCAAACCAGCGGCGCTCATAGAACTCGCCATAGTTGGGCAGATATTTCTTGGCGCTAAGACCCAAAAGCTCGCCCGCGCAGCACACGGCGGCGCAGTTGTAGATGTTTTCTGCCACCGCAACGGGCAAGCCAACGGTAAAGACGATCGGCAACTCACGGGTTCCATCGAGGATGTGCACAAGTGCCGCCTCGCAGGCATGCAGTAATGTGCGGTTATGGAACAGATCGGCCGCGGTATAGCCGCACAAGTTGAGCTCGGGCAGCACCAGAGCGCGAACACCGTGATCGGCAGCCTCGTGAACAGCCGCCAGCGCAACCTCGGCATTGCCCTCGACATCGGCCACGCGAATCCGCGGCGAAGCCGCCGCCACACGCAAAAAGCCATCGTTCTCAACTTGACCGTTTAGAAAATCGTTCATGCGAGCTCCAACACATCCGTTTAGCCGCAACGAGCGGCGGCGATAAAGTCCGCCTCCATTGTACTGTCAAGTTCAATCAGTGCTGATGGGGCGGGCTCATGATTAAAATTGGAAAAGAGAAGTCAGAATAGCGTTTAGCAGTAGAACGAGATCTCATCCACAAGGAAAAACGCCTTCCATTTAGAGCAAATCAATTCATGCTGAGCGGCGATAATTTCACAGAGGTCGTCAAGCGTGCTCCGGGGGATCTTCGCTTTGTTATTAGCGACAATGCAACCGCCCCTGCGAGTCAGCCAGATTTTGGCCGAGCTATCCGAAGGCGCCCCCTTGCAAACATGGACATGGATTGGCTCGCCCGCTTCATTGGACCAAAAGAAGACTCGATAGCCGCCAATAAGAAATAAGCTAGGCAACTTTTGCTCCTCCGCTTGCGGCGTAGCGATACAGCAGATGGGCGTTATTGCTCAGAAAAGTCTCAAAGCCTCGCTTCTCCTCGTCGGTGAAACGCCCCTCCCACATGGTCCAATTGTAAGAAGGCAGCTCACAACGAGCGGAGTCAAAGCCCTCTGCCGTCGGTCGTTCAAAATGCACGATAACCTTTTCGATATCGCCATCTGTAATCAGGTCAGAATGAATGACCTCGGTTCCATCTTCGAATGTCATATACGGGTACATCACGTAAACCACCTCGCAAACATAAATCCAGTTTAGCATCAAGCTATTGCACCAAAGACAGCAGGCCCCCTTGATGAGTTGATGGTATCTGTTAAATGTCACGTACGATTCACATCTGGTGGGTACCCTGATGGCTACACGAAACGAAGTAGATTTACACCGGGAGGACCCCGTATGACAACCAAGTACACCGATGCGCCGCGCACGCGCGTCATGACGCCGGCATCGCTCAACAACGGCGTGCACGAGAACCATTCCATCGGACAGACCATGGCCATCGCGCCCAAAAAGGGCCTGTTCGATGACATTTCCATTCCCCAGATCATCGCCGGCGCCGCAGCTGCCGCCACGAGTGTGGCGCTTGCTTCAAAGATCGGCATTGCCGGCTCGGTGATTGGTGCCGCTGTGAGCTCAGTCATCACTGTTGTGTCTTCGCAGGTCTATCGCCACTTTATCTCCGCCAGCGCCGAAGCAATCAAGGGCACGCATGCCGCTGTCGACTACCCTACCGGCGCCTACGAGCCCGTTGAGCCCAATGTCGAGGAGCACCTAGGTGGCGCCGCAACTACGCAAGAGATGCGCCAGGTTGCGGGACGCGCGACCACGGCGCGCGTCGCTCCCAACAGCCTGCGCGCCAAGGCGGCGGCCGAGCGCAGCCAGACGCAAAAGAAGGTCATCATCTTCTCGATCGCTATCGCCATAGTCGCGGTCATCGCCTGCGCCGGCGCCATCCTTATCACCACTGCCGGTGAGGGTCTGGGCGAGCGTCCCGAGCCGATCCTTTCGTCGCGCACGACCGATAGCGATGCAGATGGCAACACCCAGTCGCAGGATCAGCAGGCACAGACGGACGACACGCAAGACAGTTCTGCCTCTGCCAATTCGTCCTCGAACACCCAAAACCAATCGCAGGGCACCGATTCCTCTACGGCCAACAGCAGCACGCCGTCCGGCACGACCGACTCAAGCCAAACGACTGACGGTTCGCAGCCGAGCACGGGCGGCCAGACGAGCGACAGCACTTCGGGAACGGGCACAGCAGACAGCAGCAACACCAACAGCTCGAACAGCTCGAGCGGAACCGCGTCCGGCACGGCATCCGACAACTCGAGCCAAGGCACGGCATCGGGCAACTAAGCACATTTGCCTCTCATAGATAACCGACCTGTATAACGGGCGCGAATCGACAGCGGTTCGCGCCCGTTTGCCTTGGGCGCCGCCATGGCGAACGCTATGCGATGGTAAGATGCTTTACATGTGTAAAGAGGAGATTTGCCATGAGCAAGACAATAGTTAGGCCCACGCTTTCGCTGGGCAACCACATCTATCTGTATCGACTGCTACGCGATGCGATTGGATGCGGCAAGCAAACGTTTATGACGCAGGTCGAGGAGGCACTCGCCGCGGGCGATATGACGGCCTACGACCTGGGCTTTGAGTCCACGCGCGAGTTGCTCGAGGAGCTTGACGACTGCATTAAGCTGACCGTCTTTAAGGGCGGTCGCCTGTATGCCACGGTCATCGCAAACGAGGCCTGGGATGCCGCACTTGCCAAGGGCGAGGACAAGCCCAAGGCAGTCAAGGGCGCCAAGCAGTCCTACAAAAAGAAAAAGCGCGGTGAGAAGGACCTCAAGGCCGTGCGCCCCAAGCACGTAAAGCGCACCGAGCCAGAAGCCATGGTTGAAGCCGTGCCGGAACCCAAGCCCGAGACAGAGATCGAAGTCGCTATCGAGGTGACGGCAGAAGCCGAAACCGAAATCGCCACCGCAACTGATTCCGAAGCCATGTCTGATCAGGAAGCCACTGTTGAGCTCAACGAGACTCCCACGTCGACAATCGAAGAGACGGCTGGCCAACCCGAGGCGCCCGTGTTCCAGAATAGCGATGTCTTTGGCGACAATGCCGAGGACGGTCAGTCTGACGAGCCCGCAGATCAAAACGCTACCGAGGCGACACCGGAGCCCGAGACGCCGCAGCCCGCCATCTCGCTCACGGTCGTCTATGACCCCGAGAACGCCAACGCAGGTATCACCACCATGGCTTCCACGCCGGTTGAGACAAAGCCGAGCGTCGAGCATGAGAACGCTCCGCAAGTCGAGGTCGACACCGTGCCCACAGATGCACCCGCTACCGTCGAGTCCACAGATTCCGCGGCGATGCCGGCAGCGGACCCCGAACCCGTGTCCGCTGCCGAACCCGCGTCCGCGCCCGGGATGGCGCCCGTCGATGGGCGGGCCCCTGCACCGGCCACGCCACCAGCCCCCGCACCCACAGCACCGACCATCCCCGAGGACTTCCCCATCGATATCGCAACCGAGGTCTTCTGCCCCGGTCCGTTGCTGCATCAGCTGTCGACCTATCTCCCCTACGGCGCCGATACCCTCGGTATCGTCGGCGAGTACT
This sequence comes from uncultured Collinsella sp., assembly GCA_900553215.1. Lineage (GTDB taxonomy): Bacteria > Actinomycetota > Coriobacteriia > Coriobacteriales > Coriobacteriaceae > Collinsella. The sequence continues at coordinate 111 of USCJ01000098.1, read as the reverse complement.
ACTGGATCGCCCGCGAGCGCGGCACCATCGACGTCGCGCGCAACCGAGCGAGTTTCCCGCTGCGCTACACGCAGGACGGCGAGCGCCGCGAGGGTACCGTACGCATCCGCC
>USCJ01000097.1 GCA_900553215.1 uncultured Collinsella sp. | reverse complement strand
AGCAGCGGTGCAATACGAGCCGGCAACTTCGCCACAATGCGAACGCCGTCCTCGAGATATTCCTCATGCAGAAGGGTTCCCTGCTCATGCACCAGCGTGATGAGAGCGCCCTCACGATACGGGATATCAGCGGAGAGCAACACATCGGTGGCAGCTGCCTCGCGAGCAATCCGGTCGACGAGATCGTCGAGCCCCTCGCCCGTTTGGGCCGAGAACAGAACGGCCTCCGGATAGCGACGACGGAAACTCAATCGATCGACGCTATCGAGAAGATCGATTTTATTGAATACGGTCAGCGTTAAACGCTCTCCGGCGCCGATCTCATCAAGCACGCGGTCGACAGCCTCCAGCTGCCGCTCATAGTCCTCGTCAGACGCATCTACGACTTTGAGAATTAGATCGGCGCCCAAAACCTCGGACAGCGTCGATTTAAAGGCATCGACCAGACCATGGGGCAGCTTTTGAATAAAGCCGACGGTATCGGTAATCGTCATGCCGCGACCGCCGGGCAGACGATACGAACGCGTCGTCGGGTCGAGCGTAGCAAACAGCTTGTCCCGCGAAAGTACCGTAGAGCCGGTCAGACGATTGAGTAACGTCGATTTACCGGCATTGGTATAACCGGCTAACGCGACGCGAAACGCCGGTGACTCAATGCGACTCTTGGATTGAACATCACGACGCTGTTCAACCTGCTTGAGCTCACGACGAAGCGCAGCGATCTTATTACGAATGAGGCGACGGTCGCCCTCGAGCTGACTTTCGCCCTGACCAAAACGTGAGCCGATGCCGCCGCGCGTCTGCTCCTTGGCGAGATGGCTCCACATGCCACGCAGGCGAGGCAACAAATATTGAAGCTGTGCCAGCTGTACCTGCAGGCGTCCCTCACGCGTCTGAGCATGCAGGCCAAAGATATCCAGGATCAGTGCTGTACGATCGATAATCTTTACCGGCTCGCCCACGGCTTTCTCCAAATAGGATTGCTGCGAGGGGGTCAGGTCGTCGTCAAAAATAACGACATCGGCATCCATGCGATGCACCAGGCCGCACAGCTCTTCAACCTTACCGGAACCGATAAACGATTTAGGATACGGCTTTACCAAACGCTGCGACAAGCGTGCCACGCACTGGGCACCAGCCGTGTGGGCAAGGCGTTCCAGCTCATCGAGCGATCGATCGAGTGGCCATGCATTGTCGCGCCACTCAACACCAACTAAAATGGCACGCTCGGGCTCGGGTGCCGTGGGAACAAGGGGGAAACGGGCCATTAGGCAGCCTCAATACGATGCAGGATATCCTCAACGACCCCATCGATCGTACATTCATCCATATCGAACCACACGATACGGTCATCGCGCTTAAACCACGAAAGCTGACGCTTGGCATAACGACGCGAACGCATCTTAATGAGTTCGCGAGCCTCATCCATGCTCATCACGCCATTGAAAGCATCGATGATCTCTTTATAGCCAATTGCCTGCATCGACGTCAGGGCATCTCCCAGCCCCTGGTCCATAAGACCGCGGACCTCATCGACAAGACCCTGCTCAAACATCAGATCGACGCGCAGGTTAATGCGTTCATAGAGCACCTCGCGATTTCGCGTCAGGCCAAACCATAACGCATGATAATGCTCGCGCGGAACACTAAACTGCGACTTTTGCTGCGCATAGGAAACCCCATCATCGTGCATTTCGAGCGCGCGAATCACACGCCGCACGTTATGGGGATGAATAACAGCAGCCGATTCTGGATCGCGCTCGGCAAGCAGGGCATGCAGTTCTTCCTCGCCAATACGCTCGGCAAGCTCCTGATAGCCCGCACGACGATCGTCCTCAAGTTCACCCGAGGGAAAGTCCATCTCATCAAGGGCGGCCTTGAGATATAGCCCCGTACCTCCGCAAAAAACCGGCAGGCAACCCAAACCAAGGAGACGTTCAACATGCGCGCGAGCGTCAGCCTGATAAAGCGCAGCAGAATATGCCACACCCGGCTCTACAATGTCGACGAGACGCAGCGGCGCCGTGCACTCATCGGGCGCCATCTTTGCGGTACCGATGTCCATGCCGCGATAGATTTGCATCGCATCGCACGACAGCACTTCAGACGAAAGACGAGCTGCCAAACGGTCGGCAACATCGCTTTTACCAACCGCCGTCGGACCGACGATCGCAACGGCGGAAAGACCTGCCCCGGGAGCAACCATTAGCGCGGCTCGCCCACAACAGAACCGGACAAATACCAGGTCTTGGCAACGTCAACGTCAACATCAACGATCTTGCCAACAAGCTGATCGATGCTGTAACCCACGGGGATAGGCGCATGCACGGTCTGATTCTTGGGACTCTTGCCCAGCAGGACCGCATCGTTCTTTTTACTCGTTCCCTCAATGAGCGCGGAAACCACAGTATGAAGCTCGCCCTGGTTATACTCGTGTGCCGTGGTCTCGATAACCTTAACAAGGCGATTGAAACGCTCGAGAATAACCTCATGCGGCGTAGGATCGTCAATCTCGGCGGCCGGGGGACCGGCGCTTGGAATAGATGAAGGTATATGCCTGAGCATAGCGGACCGTCTCGGCAAGTGAGAGCGTCTGCTCAAAGTCTTCTTCAGTCTCGCCCGGGAAGCCAACGATAATGTCGGTCGAGAGCGCGATATCGGGCATGCGGTTGCGAATGCGATCGACCAGGCCCAGATAGTCCTCGCGTGTATAACGGCGATTCATCTCTTTGAGGATCCGCGTCGAACCTGACTGGACGGCCAGATGCAGCTGCGGCATAACGGCAGGCGTCTCGGCCATGGCGTCGATGGTCTCGGGCAACAGGTCCTTGGGATGCGAAGACGTAAAGAAGATGCGCTCCACACCCGTATCGCCCACGGCACGCAGCAGATCGGCAAAACGCGGCTTGCCAAACAGATCGCGACCATATGAATTAACGTTTTGACCCAGCAGCGTAATCTCACGCACGCCCTGGCGCACCAAACCGGTCACCTCGTCGACAATCTCATCGAAGGGGCGGCTCTTTTCGCGACCGCGCACGTACGGCACGATGCAATAGGTGCAGAAATTATTGCAGCCCGTCATGATAGGCACCCAGGCGTGATACTGGGTCTCGCGATGCCACGGCATGCTCATGGCATCCGTATCCTCATGCTCATTGGTGCGGATATGACGCTTGCCGTCCAGGAACGCCTCGGCAATGAGCTCGGCCACATGAGCGATGGAATGTGTACCGAAGATGACGTTGACGTTATCGACGTTGGTGAGCAGGCCCTCGCCATCGCGCTGCGCGATGCAACCACCAACGGCAACAACACGTTTGCCCGAAGGCGAAGGCGGCAGGCTCTTGCAAGAGTTGCACTGGCCGTACAGGCGAGTATCGGCAGCCTCGCGCACGCAGCATGTCATGAAGACAACGATATCGGCATGCTCGGGATCGAGCGCCATGAGGCAACCATACGAATCGAGCAGACCGCTCACGCGCTCAGAGTCGTGCTGATTCATCTGGCAGCCAAAGGTGCGGATAAAGTAGGTTTTACCGGCAAGAATATCGCGTACGGAACGCTGGTCCATGTGCATAAGTCCTAACGATGGGGAGCTAAACGAGGCAATCAGAAGCTATGCCACCGGCTTAACATCATCCATGACGACGTTATCCATAGCAGCTCGATTGATCTGGTGAACGTAGATAGAAAGGCGGATGGCCGTGCGTGACTCCCCGTTAATAAGGATGTCGGAGAACACGGGCGCGCAGGAAATATCAAAACCAGTTGGAATCAAAAAACCGCGCGCGATAGCCACGGCCTTAATGGCCTGGTTGACCGCACCGGCGCCGACACACTGGATGTTGACGGGTACACCATCCTTGACCATGCCGGCGATGGCGCCGGCAACGGACGCGGGCGATGATTTGCTTGATACCTTCAGGCAATCCATGAAGAAACTCCTGCGTTTAAAAGTACGTTTTAACTGCAATAACTGTATCGTACCGAGTGGACTCGGTAAAGGCACTATTCCTCTTTGGCAAGATCGAAGGTCACGGTGATTCGATCACGCGAAACGCGAATCTTTGGGTCGCCGCAAAGGTTGAGATAGTACCGGGCGGCAAGGTCATTAAAGTCGCGCTCCACAGCACGCGAAAACTGTGCCATATCGTCCTTGGCAATACGTAGCCCGCGACGATCCTTCGCAAGATCGACAGGAGCCGGCGCATGCGAGGAAGAATCGCGCTCGCGCAGCAAACGCGCGGTCACACCGCGAACGGGCTTAATCTGCCCCGCCAAAATGCGATGAGCCGTGCGCTCGGACATCTCAAGACCCAAACCCGAACAGATACGGATAAAGTCCTCGGCATCAGAGGCAAGGCCTAAACGGTCGACAACCGGAAGCTCGCTCTCGTCATCAATGAACAGGAGGCGCGACGTATCGAGCCGACTTGACGCCTGAGCATAAAGGGTCGCGGCAATCTCAGACGGAGAACCAAGATAGACATCGCAACCACGTAACTCCTCAAGCGCAAACTCACAAGCAGCGCGAATAATATTATGCGGACCGCGAGCACAGACATAACGTCCGTCCTCATCCTTGACGGCCTGGGGCCAGCTGGACTGATCGGCACGCTCACTGAGGCGGTTAGCCGCAACGCTCACCTTGAAGGCTGAACCAAGATCGACGCCGGACGTGACCACACGGGCCTCGTCGGTGTTCTGCTTGATCGAAAACAATGCCATGCCACGACCGTGAACGCCCCAACGGTCCATCTTCATGCTCTCGAGCTTGGAGGTAACGCGGGCATCAAAGATTCGCTCTTGCATATCCTGCGGAACGCCAGAACCGTTATCCAGAAAGACAAGCGTGCGGACGCCATCTTCCTTGGTCGTGGCGAGATAGACCTTGTCGGCGCCGGCATCGCGAGCATTACGGAGCATTTCGATGACGATGTCCTCGACATGCTGAATGTCGTGCTTAGCCTGGCGCCGCTCGGCCTCCGAAACGCGGAGGCGGACATACCCCTCGCCAAGGTTCTCCTCGACGCGAAGGTTGCCCTCCCCCGACATCGACGCGATAAATGAGATGAGCTCGTTCGCGTCGCTCATGTTATTTAGCGATATCGACAGCGCGGCTCTCGCGAATCACGACAACGCGCACCTGACCGGGATACTCCATCTCTTCCTCGATCTGATGGGCGATATCGTGAGCCAGAACCGTGGACTGGGCATCGGAAATCTTGTCCGGCTGGACCATGACGTGGACCTCGCGACCGGCCTGCATGGCATAGGTACGCTCGACGCCGTCATGGGAGTTGGCTATCTCCTCGAGCTTCTCAAGACGCTTGATGTAGTTCTCGGCAGACTCGCGACGGGCACCGGGGCGAGAGGCAGAGACAGCATCGGCGGCCTGTACCAGGACATCGAGCACCGTGTTGGGGTCGACATCGGCATGATGAGCCTCGATAGCGTGGACGATAACGGGCTTCTCACCATAACGGCGGGCCAGCTCGGCGCCGATGACGGCATGCGGGCCCTCGACGTCGTGGTCGATTGCCTTGCCCAGGTCGTGCAGCAGGCCGGCGCGCTTGGCGGTCACAACGTCCAGGCCAAGCTCGGAAGCCATCACGCCGCACAGATCAGAGACCTCAAGGGAGTGCTGAAGCACGTTCTGACCAAACGAGGTGCGGTAGCGCAGGGCACCAAGGGTCTTGACGATCTCGGGGTGCAGGTCGTGGATGCCGGTATCGAAGGCAGCCTGCTCGCCAGCCTCGCGCACGCGCTGCTGAACCAGGTCGGCAGCCTTGTGATACATCTCCTCGATGCGGGCGGGGTGAATGCGGCCGTCCGCGATGAGG
>USCJ01000096.1 GCA_900553215.1 uncultured Collinsella sp. | reverse complement strand
CTCACGATGGCGTTAAGCGCGTTCATGATCTCGGAATTGACCTTTTTGACGTACTTGGCCTCGTTATTAATTTTAGTCACGTAGTTGTCGGCGCCGACATGGATCACGCGGGCGCGCAGCAGACCCGAGTCGATAAAGCTGCCGCTCATGAGCTCGGAACCGGGCTGTTTCTTAATAAGATCGCTCTCGCCCGTCAGCAGGCTCTCGTTCACGAGCGCCTCGCCCGAAACCACCACGGCGTCAGCGGGGATCTGGTCGCCGCGCCCCAGGCGGATGATGTCGTCGAGCACGATCTGGTCCAGGTCGAGCTCCACCTCGGAGCCGTCGCGCACCGCGATGGCCTTCTTGGAGGTCAGCAGCGTGAGCTTATCGACCATCTTCTTGGAACGCATGGACTGAATGACGCCAATAGCGGTATTGAGGAACACCACGAACAGGAACGTCAGATTCTTAAACGAACCGGTCAAAATGACCAGGAAAGCCAAGATCACGTTGATCAAATTGAACAACGTGCAGAGGTTCTCGATGATGAGCTCTTTGACCGACTTGGTCTTGAGCTCCATGTTGCGGTTGATCTTACCGGCGGCGATGCGCTCCTCGACCTCGGCGGTCGAGAGTCCGCGCTCGATATCCGTTGCTGCCATACCACGTCCCATCACGTCGCGTCGGTATAAGAAAAACCGCCCGGACCATGCGAGGTTCGGACGGTCTCACGTTCGATGGTGCCCCATGTTGGATTCGAACCAACGGCCTTCTGCTCCGGAGGCAGACGCTCTAATCCCCTGAGCTAATAGGGCCAACGTTCGGCATTATACCCAAGTGCACCACGGGCTATCAAAATAAAAGAAAAAGCTTTGCAATTCCGAGGAAGACGCGGCGCAACGGCTCACTTTAGAAGGCAAAAGCGAATCAGATAGTATAAACTCTCATGCACCATATATACACGGCTCGCGATGCGGGCCGTTTTTGCAAGGGTTATCCATCGAGGTGAGAGGCACACCATGATTGCAATTTTAAAGCAGAGTGCCAGCGACGAGGCCGTCAGCCATATCGTCAGCTGGATTGAGAAAAAGGGCCTGAAGACCGACGTCTCGCGCGGCGAGAACGAGACCGTCATCGGCCTGGTGGGCGATACGACCAAGATCGACCCGTTCCTGCTCGAGTCCATGGACGTCGTCGAGCGCGTGCAGCGCGTCTCCGAGCCGTTCAAGCGCGCCAACCGCAAGTTCCATCCCGAAGACTCCGTCATCGACTGCGGCCACGGCATCAAGATCGGCGGCGATCAGTTCCAGGTCATCGCCGGCCCGTGCTCCGTCGAGGGCGAGAACCTCATCCGCATCGCCCGCCGCGTGAAGGCCGCCGGTGCCACGATGCTGCGCGGCGGTGCCTACAAGCCCCGCACTTCCCCGTACGCCTACCAGGGCATGGGCCCCGCCGGCCTGGACCTGCTGTGCGAGGCCTCGGCCGAGCTCGACATGCCGATCGTCACAGAGATCATGGACCCGCGCGACGTGCAGGTCTTCCTGGACAAGAAGATCGACGTCATGCAGATCGGCGCCCGCAACGCCCAGAACTTCCCTCTGCTTAAAGAGGTCGGCAAGACCAAGACTCCGATCTTGCTTAAGCGCGGCATGTCCGGCACGATCGATGAGCTGCTCATGGCCGCCGAGTACATCATGAGCGAGGGCAACGACAACGTCATCCTGTGCGAGCGCGGCATCCGCACGTTCGAGACGCGTACCCGCAACACCTTCGACCTCAATGCCGTGCCGGTGCTGCACCACCTGTCGCACCTGCCCGTCGTCGCCGACCCCAGCCACGCCACCGGCTACACCCGCTACGTTGAGCCCATGGCGCTCGCCGCGACCGCCTGCGGTGCCAACGGGCTGGAGATCGAGGTCCACGACGAGCCCAGCCGCGCATGGTCCGACGGCGCCCAGGCCCTCACCCCCGATCAGTTCGACGACACCATGCGCCGCATCCGGGCCATCCGCGAGGTTGTCTGCCAAGAGACCATGGAGTAGCCCATGGGTACGGTGAGAAACGCGCGCGTTAACCAGGGCGGCCCCAAGTGCGCCGGTATCGTGGGCCTGGGCCTGATCGGCGGCAGCTTTGCCCGCGGCTATGCGCAGGCGGGCGTCCGTGTGCTGGCCTGGGACCCCGATGACGATGTCATGACCGCCGCCAGCATGGGCACTGTCGCCGGAGAGCTCAACGACGAGACGCTCGGCGAGTGCGACATCATCGTGCTGGCCTGCTACCCCGAGGAATGCATCGAGTGGCTCGAGATGCACGCCCAGGCGCTCGCCGACGCCACCGATACCGAGGCTATTATGGGTCCCGTGGTGATCGACACCGTGGGCGTCAAGGGCATCGTGTGCGAGCGGGCCTTTGAGCTCGCGCAGGAGCACGGCTTTTACTTTGTGGGCGCACACCCCATGGCGGGCACCCAGTTCTCGGGCTACGCTCACTCCCGTGCCGACCTGTTCCAGGGCGCGCCACTCGTGCTCGTGCCGCCCGCGGTGGACGATGCGCTCAAGCTGGAGCTTTTGGGCCAGGTGCGCGAGATGGTGCGCCCCTTGGGCTTTGGCAAGTTCAGCGTGACCAGCGCCGCCGAGCACGACCGCGTCATCGCCTTCACGAGCCAGCTTGCGCACGTTGTCTCCAACGCCTATGTTAAGAGCCCGACCGCTCAGGTCCACCACGGCTTTTCGGCCGGCAGCTACCGCGACCTCACCCGCGTGGCGCACCTCAATCCGCAGATGTGGTCCGAGCTCATGATCGATGACGCCGATGCGCTCGCCTTCGAGATCGACCATCTGATCGAATCGCTTGGCGCCTACAGCCGCGCGCTCAAGGACCGCGACCAGCGCTATCTGGAGAATCTCCTTGCCGAGGGCGACCACATTAAGCGCGCACTCGACGACGAGGACTCCCACTAGACCACCCATCACGCCAGGTCGAAAGGACCGAAGCTTATGGCGATTACCATCGATATCGACACTGCACGCCCCTACCAGGTGCATGTTGGCACGTTTTTGCTGGAGCAGGCGGGACCGCTCGTGCGCGCCACTGCCGGCGGCACCAAGGCCGTCATCGTGACGGACACCAACGTGGGCCCGCTCTACCAGATGCCCGTTAAGCAGAGCCTGGAGGCGTCAGGCTACGAGGTGAGCATCTGCACCTTCGAGGCCGGCGAGGCCCATAAGCGCGCCGAAACCTATGTTGCCATTTTGGAGTTTGTGGCCGAGCACGAGCTTTCGCGCTCCGACGTGATCGTGGCACTCGGCGGCGGTGTCGTGGGCGACGTGGCGGGCTTTGTGGCCGCCACCTACATGCGCGGCTGCAAGTTTGTGCAGATCCCAACGAGCCTGCTCGCCATGGTGGATTCGTCGGTGGGCGGCAAGACCGCCATCGACCTGGATGCCGGCAAAAACTTGGCCGGCGCCTTTTGGCAGCCAAGCGTGGTTATCGCCGACGTGGGATGCCTGGCGACCCTCACGCCCGAGCAGTTCGCTGACGGCTGCGGCGAGGTCGTCAAGCACGCCGTGATCGCCGACCCGGAGCTTTTCGCCGAGCTGGAGAAGACCCCGCTCACGCTGGAGCTGCTCAACCGCGACGTGGCCCGCGTAGCGCTCATCATCGCCCGCAATATCGACATCAAGCGCGCCGTGGTCGTCGCCGACGAGCGCGAAACCAACCAGCGCAAGCTCCTCAACTTTGGACACAGCGCCGGACACGCCGTCGAGGCCTGCGAGCACTTTGAGCTCGGACACGGCAACTGTGTGTCGATCGGCATGGGCATCATCACGCGCGCCGCGGCCCTGCACGGCATTTGCGATGCTGCACTGCCCGATCGTATTGAGGAACTCTGCGCCCGCCATGGCCTCAAGACCCGCTGCGACCTAGATGCCGATGCCGTCTTTGCCGAGGCGCTCCACGACAAGAAGCGCGCGGGCGACACCATCGACCTGGTGATTCCGCACGGCATTGGCCGCTGCAGCATCGACCGCACGCCGCTTTCCACTTTCCACGAACTCATTGCCGAGGGCCTCGGCCAGAAGGGAGACGCATCCGCATGCTAGCCCGCATCACCCCGTCCCCGCTCAAGGGCACCGTTCCCGCCATCGCGTCCAAGTCGATGGCGCATCGCCTCATCATCTGCGCCGCACTTGCCAACGGCGAGACGCACGTCACCTGCAACACCACCTGCGCCGACATCGAGGCTACGGTGCGTTGCCTTACGGCCCTGGGTGCTCGCATCGAGACCGTCGAGGACGGCTTCCAGGTCCACCCCACCATGAAGAGTGTTGAGTTTGGCCTGCTCAAGGCCCTTGCCGGTGGCACGCTTGACTGTGGCGAAAGTGGCTCCACGCTCCGCTTTATGTTGCCCGTCGCCTGCGCTCTGGGGGCAGAAGCAACTTTTGTGGGTCAGGGGCGCTTGGGCGCCCGCCCGCTCTCCCCACTCTCGGACGAGATCATCGCCGCCGGCTGCGACCTACAGGGCCTGGGCGGTTTTCCGCTCAAGACGAGCGGACGCATGCGCCCGGGCACCTTTGTACTACCGGGCAACGTGAGCTCGCAGTATATCTCCGGCCTGCTGTTGGCAGCCCCGCTGCTGGCCCAGCCCTCCTGCGTGCAGGTAACCGGCCTCATTGAGAGCCGTCCCTACATCAACCTGACGATCCAGGCCATGAAGGCCTTTGGCGTCGAGGTCAACGTCGAGCGTATTCCGGCCAAGTACGGCCAGCCCGAGGTCACGAACTTCCGCGTGAGCAGCGGCTCGTACCGCACGCCCGGCAGCGTTGCTGTCGAGGGCGACTGGTCCAACGCTGCCTTTTGGCTGTGCGCCGGCGCTATCGGCGCCGACCCCATCACCGTGGAGGGCGTATCCCTGAGCTCCGCGCAGGGCGACCGAAACGTGCTCGCCGCGCTTTCGCGCTTTGGCGCCCGCATCGTGCGCTCCACCAACGCCGCCACCGTGCAGTCCGACAAGCTCGCCGGCTTTGAGATGAGCGCCCACGACATTCCTGACCTGGTGCCCGTCATCTCGGCCGTAGCCTCCCTGGCGCAGGGCCGCACCTTTATCCGCGATTGCGCCCGTCTACGCATCAAGGAATCCGACCGCCTGGTCACGACCACCAGCGAGCTCACCGCGCTGGGCGCGCAGGTGCGCATTGCCGGCGATGACCTCATCATCAAGGGTGTCGATGCCTTCACCGGCGGCGAGGTCAATTCGCATAACGACCATCGCATCGCCATGATGGCCGCTATCGCCGCGAGCCGCGCCACCGGCGAGGTCGTGATCCACGGCGCCGAGGCCGTCAACAAGTCCTATCCCGATTTCTTCGACCACTACCGCCTGCTGGGCGGCAAGGTCACGCTCGAGGAGGAATAGCATGTCCTCGACCTTTGGCAACGTCTTGCACTTAAGCATCTTCGGCCAGTCGCACTCCCCCGCCATCGGCTGCTCGCTCGATGGCGCCCCCGCCGGCATCGCCGTTGACCAAGAAGCGCTGCAGGCCTTTTTGAACCGTCGCGCCCCCGAGACCGCGACCAAGCGCCGCGAGGCCGACGTCGCCCAAATCATCGCCGGCGTGGTCGATGGGCACACCACCGGCGCGCCCATCGCGGCGATCATCGAGAACACTAACACGCGCTCCAAGGACTACTCCGAGCTGCGCCGCAAGCCCCGCCCCGGGCACGCAGACTTCCCTGCGCGCGTGAAGTATCACAACATGCACGATGTCGCCGGTGGCGGGCATTTCTCCGGCCGCCTGACGGCACCCCTGTGCATCGCCGGCGGCATTGCGCTGCAGGCACTCGAGGCCCGCGGCATTAACGTGATGGCGCACGTCGCGCAG
>USCJ01000095.1 GCA_900553215.1 uncultured Collinsella sp. | reverse complement strand
TGACTGCCCGCGAGTTCGATGTTCTCGCCCTGCTTATGGCGCATGCCGAGACCGTGCTCACGCGCGAGCGCATCGCGCACGAGGCGCTGGGCTACGAATACGTGGGCGACACCAACAACGTCGACGTACACATCGCGCACCTGCGCGCCAAGATCGAAGATGCCGGCAGCGCCCGCATCATCCAGACCGTGCGCGGGGTGGGCTATGTCTGCCGCGCATAACGCCGAGGCCAAGCGCGTCACCTCCATTGCCCGCGCCATCAACTGGAGCTACATGTGGCGCCGCCTGATGAGCTACGTCTGGCTCGATCTGTGGCTGCTGGTTGTTGCGGCGGCGATCCTGGTCTATGGCTACAACCAGACGCTGCCCACAGGCACCTTTACCGCAGGCTGGATTCCCGGCACCACCGTTCACGGCATGTCGCTCGCACCCGCGCGCGGCTGGGACCTGGCCACGCTCACCTATACCGTCGAGCTTGCGCGCACCACCAAGACCTTCCCCCTCGCGCAGGACCTCATTGCGCTGTGGCCCCTCTATCTTGTCGTTGCGGGCGGGCAAGTCATCAGCGTGCTCAACATGCTCAGCGGTGCCCGTCGCGTGCGCCGCACTATGGCACCGCTCAACGACCTGGCCCTGCGCGTGGACGAGCTCGGCCGCATGCAGCTCTCCGGCGGCAAGATGGAAACGCTGGAGCAGGCCATCGAGCGCGCAAGCGTCGACTCGCCGAGCGTCACCACCGGCGATGCCGACCTGGCAAGCATCGAGGTCGCACTCAACCGCCTGCTGCGCCAGATGCAAGAGGCCAAGCTGCAGCAGATGCGCTTTGTCAACGATGCAAGCCACGAGCTGCGCACGCCCATCGCGGTGATTCAGGGCTACGTAAACATGCTCGACCGCTGGGGCAAAGACGACCCGGACGTGCTGGCGGAGTCTATCGCGTCCCTCAAGGCCGAAAGCGAGCATATGCAGGAGCTCGTGGAGCAGCTGCTGTTTTTGGCGCGCGGCGACGCCGGACGCACGGTCCTGCGGCGTGCGAATACCAACCTGGCCGCGCTGGTCGGCGAGGTATGCGAGGAGTCACAGATGATCGATGCCGCGCACACGTATCGACCGGCGTACGACGCTGCGCTTGTCAGCGACCCGCGCTGCGACGCGCCCGTTGACGTGGCGCTCGTGAAGCAGGCTCTGCGCGTGATCGTGCAAAACGCCGCCAAGTATTCGGACGCGGGCACGTCCATCAGATTTGGCGTAGTGCCGGATGCGGGCGCGGGCACGATCGACATAAGTGTTGAGGACGAGGGCATCGGCATGGACCAGGAATCCGCAGCTCACGCATTCGAACGGTTCTACCGCGCCGACAACGCGCGCGATGCCGGCGCGCAGGGCTCGGGTCTGGGGCTCGCTATCGCCAAGTGGATCGTCGACAGCCACGGCGGCGTCATCGGCGTGACCTCGGTCGAGGGCGTCGGAAGCCGCTTTACGATTCGCCTGCCGCGGTAGGGGCGTCTCTCACGAATCGAAGGTGAATGCTTTTCCGCGAAGTGAACGACCTATTTTGGACCCCCGAAGCATCCACACTTTTTGACGCCAAAACTGCAGGAAAAACCTTACGAAACCGCAGGAAACGGTGCCTCCAAAGTGTCGATGCTCCAGAGGTCCGATTTCACTCGTTCACTTCATGGGAAACCATTCACCTTCGTTTTACGGCAGCCCGTCAGTCACCCTCTCGGCATTAAAAATGGGGTAAGGCCACGTAGCCTTACCCCATTTTTCGTTAGCTATGGCAGCTTGTGCGCTACTCGCGGCACAGGTGCACGGCGAAACCGGCAAACTCGCGCTTAAAGTACACGAGCTTGGTGCCGCCGTCGGGCAGCAGCACGCGCGACTCCTCGTTGACCTCGAGCCCGCGCTCGGCAAACCACTTCTCGGCCGCATCGATGTCGTTGACAGCAAAGCCAATGTGGCCCTTGGCGCCACGACCGTTCTGCTTCATGATCTCGACCAGCGAATCGTTAAAGTACGAAACCGGGGTCTCGATAACGGGCAGGCCCATCATCGTCGAGAACAGCTCCGCGATCTCCAGGGCATCTGCCGGGTCGGTGGCGTTAATGCCCACATGGGCAACGCGCATGCCAAAGAGCTCGACCGGATTGGCGTTCTGCTCACTCATACAGTCAGCGCCTACTGAGCCATGACGTCGAGGACGGCCTTCTCGGCAGCGACGCGGTTCATGCCCGTCATGAAGGGCACGCCGCTCACGTACGGGCAGGTGAGGCCCTCGGGGGCAACGGTGGTGGCGATCAGCAGGTCGGCGCCCTCGTCGCAGTAGTCCTTGGCCTCGGAGATGGCACACTGCACGATCTCATACTTGCCGGCATAACCATTGGCGTCGAGCATGGTGGCGACCTTCTGGGCAACAAGCGTGGAAGTAGCAGCGCCAGCACCGCAAGCCAAAACGATCTTCTTCATAGGTAATGTCTCCCTTCATGGTTTACTTTAGGTAAGTGTACCGCAGCGAGCGATGGCACTCAGCCTCGATGAGCTTTTATGCCAGTTTGCTTGCGCGCTGCGTATAATACATCTAGTACGTGTTGTCATACCGCTCGCTTTATGAGCGACTAAGGATCCCAATATGCCCGATTCCCGCACACTCTGGACCGCCGTCGTTATCATCTGCATCGCCGTGTCGGTGTTCTTTAGCGTCAAAAAACGCACAACGTTCAAGCGCCTGCAGCAGCTTATGGCTGCCAAGCAGTGGGACGAGTTCGATCGTTTGCTCGACGGCAGACTCACCAGCATGCTGTACCCGCGCTACAACCGCGACTACCTGCGCCTGAACTCCTATCTGCTGCGCGAGGACCACAAGCGCGCCGATGAGATGTTCGATTTGCTGCTGGGGCTCAATCTGCCCAAGATGCAGCGCGTCGACCTGGTGATCAAAGCCTTTAACTACTACGTTGGCCAGGAGGACCGCAAAAAGTCCAAGGAGCTTCTGCACGAGATCAAGGGCTTTGAGGGCGGTCAGGCCGAGGCGGTCGCACACGAATGCCAGCTGATGTACGACACGATGATCCTCAAGCGCCACAACGACATTCCCGAGCTGGAGCGCATGCTCGAGGATGTTGGCGACGACCCGGTCAAGCGCTGCCGACTGGAGTACCTGCTGGCCCTGCAGTACCAGAACAAGGGCGACGAAGCCAAGTTCCAGGAGTTCCTGGAGAAGTCGGGCCAACACTCGATGGCCGTCAACGCGTAACGGACGGCTTGTGCTAGACTTCTAGTCTCACGGGGGCGTGGCGGAATTGGCATACGCAGGAGACTTAAAATCTCTCGCCGCAAGGATTGTGGGTTCGAGTCCCACCGCCCCTACCATATGGCTTTTACGGGCCCGTGTCCCTTTGGGATGCGGGCTCGTTTCTTTCGGACGCCGTCAAGCCTCTAAGTTGCGGTGGAATAGGGATTGATTGACGGCTAATAAGCCAAAAACAGCCCCTATTTCACCGCAACTGATGTGGGCGTCCCTAGCGAGTTGGCTGGTAGCGGGGGCAGTAGCTGATGGCGATGGCATCGACGCCTACATGGGTGGCGATGGTGCAGCCGATGGGACCGGTGCCGGCGTCTACGTAGTCTTGGCCCGCGAGCGCTTGGCTGACGAGCTCCTGCTCCTCGGCGGCGCCGGTCGTGAGCACGCGCACGCTTGAGCCCGGGTGCTCGTCCAAAAACGTGAGGCAGTCTGCCATGGTGCTGGCGACGATACGCTTGGCGCCGCGGCCCTTTTTGATGGCCTTGATCTCGCCCGACTGCCACTCCGGCGAAACGGCCAGGCGAATGTTGAGCATCTGCGTCAGCTGGCCGGCGAGCTTGGGGGCGCGGCCGTTTTTGACCAGGTTCTCGAGCGTTCGGGGAATCAGCAGCAGATGGGCGTCGGGCAACGTCGCGCGGATCTGCGCCTCGGTCTCGTCCAAGCTGCGGCCGTCCTCGCGCATGGCAAGCGCGTACTCCACCAGCAGACCCTCGGCGCCCGAGCCGGTGCGCGAATCGACGCAGCGCACGTCGAGCTCGTGGGTCTCGGCGACCAGGCATGCGTTGGAATAGCAGGCGGACCACTCGCTGCACAGCGAGATAAAGATCGCGCTGTCGTGGCCATCGGCGCGTACGCGGTCAAACAGCGCCTTGAACTCGCCGGCGCTCGGCTGCGAGGTGTGCGGCAGCTGCTCAGAGCCGGCCATGCGCGCGACGTATTCCTCGGCAGTAATCTGCACCTGGTCGAGCAGGTCCTCGCCCTCGATAATCACATGCAGCGGAATCACGTAAATACCGAGCTCTTGGGCGCGGGCGGGGGAGATGTCCGACGTGGAGTCGGTTATGATGGCAAAAGACATAATTGCACCTTTCGATGGGGCGCCACGGCGCCGCCGATTGAGAGCAAAGTGCGACAAGTATAGTGGAGTTGCTCTACATTGCTAGGTTCAATTGTTGAATAGTCAACAGTTTGAAGTGGTGGTGTAGAAATCATCAACTGGGGAAGAGGGGTGCCGATGGCGGCGCTGGAGATATGCAAGCGGCCGGTTGTGCTGTTCGATTTTGACGGCACGGTGGCCGATACGGGTCGGGCGGTGATGACCTCGACGCGCAAGGCGCTGACTGCGCGCGGGTTTTCGGAGGCGCAGATGGGTGACCTGCGCCGCATGATCGGGCCTCCGCTGTGGAAGAGCTTCCACGACTTTTACGGCTTCTCCCGTGAGGAATCGCTCGTGGTGGCAGATGAGTACCGTGCCTTTTTTGACGAGCTGGGACCGGATGAGTATCCCGTGTTTGATGGGATCCCCGATCTGCTGAATGGCCTTGTCGCGCAGGGACACCACTTGGCCGTGGCGACCTCTCGTATGGAGGCAAAGTGCATTGACATGGTGGGCGAGCTGGGGCTTTCTCAGTTCGAAGCCGTGGTCGGCATGAATCCGCCGCAGGGGCGCGAGACCAAGGCCGATTCGATCCGCGATGCGCTGACGGCGCTCGGTGCGACGGCCGACGAGGCCGTGATGATCGGCGACCGCTTTAACGATGTGGAGGGCGCGCACGCGATGGGCGTGCCGTGCATCGGCATCTATTCGGGCGCGGCGGCGCCGGGTGAGCATGAGACCGCGGGCGCTGATGCGGTGGTGCACTCGGTGGCCGAGCTTGCTAAACTTTTCGCTATATAAGTATGTGATGTGAGGGGCGGGCACGCTCGCCGCTCATTGGTAAGGAGGTCGTCCATGAATCAGGTGGAGCAGAGCGTCGCTGAGTATGTCGATGAGGTCTGGGAAGATGTCGTCGCCGATATCGAGCAGCTGGTGAGTTATCCGTCCGTGGCAGTTTCTGCCGATGCGGAGCCCGGCGCGCCGTTTGGCCGCCCGGTCCGTGACGCGCTCGATTGCGCGCTCGGCATTGCGCAAAAGCTCGGCTACCAGACGAGCGACGACGAGGGCTATGTGGGCATTGCCGATATCCCGGGCCGCGGCGACAAGCAGCTCGCGACCATTTGCCATGTGGACGTGGTGCCCGCCGGCCCTGGCTGGAACACCGACCCGTTTGCGATGGAGCGTCGCGAGGGCTGGCTGCTTGGCCGCGGCGTTATCGACGACAAGGGCCCTGCCGTGCTGTCGCTCTACGCCGGCGCCTATCTGCTCAAGCACGGCATTGTTCCGCGCTACACCTTCCGCGCACTGCTGGGCTGCGATGAGGAAGTGGGCATGTCCGACGTTCACCATTATCTGGAGAACCACGCAGACCCCGACTTTTTGTTTACGCCCGATGCCGAGTTCCCGGTCTGCAATGCCGAGAAGGGCCAGTTTGGGGCGACGTTTGTGAGCTCCAAGATCGACGGCGGG
>USCJ01000094.1 GCA_900553215.1 uncultured Collinsella sp. | reverse complement strand
ACCGCCCACGCAGGTGGCGGCACCACCGAAGGGCTCGATCTCGGTCGGATGGTTGTGGGTCTCGTTCTTAAAGAGGAACAGCCAGTCCTGGTTCTCGCCATCGACATCGACCTTCACCTTGACGGTGCAGGCGTTGATCTCCTCGGACTCGTCGACATCGGTCATGACGCCGGTCTTCTTAAGGTACTTGGCGCCGATGGTGCCCATGTCCATGAGGCAGACGGGCTTGGCGTCGCGACCGAGCTCGTGGCGCATTTCCATGTAGCGGTCGAAGGCCTGCTGCACCACGGCGTCGTCGATCGTCACGTCGTCCAGGACGGTGCCGAAGGTGGTGTGGCGGCAGTGATCGGACCAGTAGGTGTCGATCACGCGGATCTCGGTGATGGTGGGGTCGCGATCCTCATCGCGGAAGTACTGCTGGCAGAAGGCGATGTCCGCCTCGTCCATGGCAAGGCCGCGCTCGGAAATAAAGGCGGCAAGACCGGCTTCGTCGAGCTCGCGGAAACCGTCGAGCACCTCGACGGGCTGGGGCTCGGGGGTCTCCATGTACAGCGTCTCGGGCAGGTCGAGCGAGGCGATGCGCGCCTCGACGGGGTTCACCACGTAGTGCTTGATGGCATCAATGGCGGCCTCGTCCAGAGCGCCCGAGATCATATAGACCTTGGCGGAGCGCACGGCGGGGCGCTCGCCCTGGCTGATGAGCTGCACGCACTCGCTGGCGGAGTCGGCGCGCTGGTCAAACTGGCCAGGCAGGAATTCGACGGCAAAGACGGCGCCATCGCTTGCGGGGAGCTCGTCGTAGGTCACATCGACCTGGGGCTCGCTAAAGACGGTCGGCACGCAGGACCGGAAAAGCTCCTTGTCGATGCCCTCGACGTCGTAGCGGTTGATAATCCTCAGGGCCTCGATGCCCTTGATGCCGAGAATTTCGGTCAGCTCGCCCTTGAGCTGCTGAGCCTCGACGTCGAACCCGGGTTTCTTCTCCACGTAGATACGAGAGACCATTGGTTCCTGCCTTCCTGATCGGTTGGGCGTACGGTACGGTATGCGGCAGCGGTCGGTTTGCGGGGTCTGCCCTGCGGTCGCCTTGAGCCACATGTTTGTAAACCTCACTATGATACGACAGCTCGCGGCGCGTTGAGGACGGCGAGGGTGCTACAGTGAAGCGCAAACAAGAGAAAGGCATCACATGGCATTCGTTTCGCTCGCCATCATCGCACTCGTGGCCTTTGCGAGTCCTTTTATCGCCTCGGCGATTCCCGGAAAACCCGTTCCCGAGACGGTCTTTTTGCTCGTGCTCGGCGCGGTACTGGGACCCCATATGCTCGGCGTCATCCATGTAGATGCTGAGGTCTCGCTTGTGTCCGAGCTGGGCCTGGCCTTTTTGTTCCTGCTTGCCGGCTTTGAGATCGACCCCAAGAGCATCACGGGCGTCGAGGGGCGCTACGGCTTGGCGACGTGGGTCGTCACGTTTGGTATCGCCTGGCTTGCCGTGCGCTTTACCCCGTGGTTCTCAGTCAGTCATTTCGACGGTATCGCCGTGACGCTTGCCCTCACTTCGACGGCGCTCGGTACGCTTGTGCCCATCATGCGTGAGCGCTCGCTCACCGGCACGCGCGTGGGCGACTCGATTCTCGCGTATGGCACTTGGGGCGAGCTCGGTCCCGTGCTCGCCATGTCGGTGCTGTTGTCTGCCCGCACTGGCATCCAAACGCTCGTTATCCTTGGCTTGTTTGCGGTGGTTTGCGTGTTGCTGGTCCCGAGCCGCTCCAAGCGCGTCGGCAGCCGCTTCTTTGCATTTGTTGAGGAGCGCGCCGATACCACGTCGCAGACCTTCGTGCGCCTGACGGTGCTCATCCTGGTCACGCTCGTGGCATTCTCGGCTGTCTTTGATCTCGACATCGTGTTGGGTTCTTTTGCCGCTGGCTTTGTCCTGCGCTATATCATCCCCGAGGGCAACCATACGCTCGAGACCAAGCTCGACGGTCTGGCCTACGGTTTTTTGATTCCGGTGTTCTTTACCGTGTCGGGCGCAAAGATCGACCTGACGGCCGTGGCGTCGCGCCCGGGCTTGCTCGCGGGCTTTATCGTGGCGTTGTTGATTATTCGTGCCGTGCCTATTCTTATTTCCATGAGCATTTGTCCTGCGACGCGCGATGTGTCGGCGTATGGTCGCATTACCGTGGCCCTGTACTGCACCACGGCGCTGCCGATCATCGTTGCCGTTACGAGCGTTGCCGTCAACGCGGGCGCGCTGTCGCAAGATATTGCGTCGGTCATGGTTGCCGCCGGTGCCATCACGGTGTTCTTGATGCCATTGCTCGCGCAGCTCTTCTACCGCGTGGTGGATGCCGCACCGGTCGCCGCCGTAGCAGAGGTTGCCGAGCATCCATCCGATGCGCTCGACATCTTGCGCGCCCACCACGACCTAGCGAGCTTGCTCGCGCGCGAGCATGAGCTACTGACTTCGCATGGCCATGGTCGCGTATTCGAGGGCCTGCCTACGCTCGATACGATTGCCGAGCGTCTTTCCGCCGAGGCGGCGAGCGGCCACATCGATGCCCGCATCGTGGACGCGGCGCACCTGCTTGCCGATAAGACCTATGGAGACGAGGTCGACCCGTCCGAGCTGACTCCGCGTGAGCGCCGCCGCCTGGAGCGCGCCAAGCTCGCCGTGCGCGAATACCGCCGCCGCATGCTGGAGCTCTATGCAAGAGAAGAAGCCGAGGACGACGACGGTAAGTAGTCGATACTTTCTCGGGGAAGCCGCGTCCCGCTTTGAAGGCTCGGAACGGGATGTGGTTTCCGAAACGGGGGCCGTTGGGAAGCTGTGTCCCGGAATGGGCGCTCAGAGTGGGATGCAGTTTCCGCAAGGAGGTCCTGGGGGAAACCGTGCCCCGTTCTGATCCGAAATACTGGGACATAGTTTCCCTTTCATAACAGGAGAAGGCGCGCTGTCTGCAGTTGATTCAGACGGCGCGCCTTTTTGGTTGAGCTATGTTGAAGCTTGAAGCCAAAGCTTGTGGCTCCTTAGGAGCGGGCGGCTCCGTCGACGGGGAGCACGGCGCCCGTGACATAGGAGGACATGTCGCTCGCCAGGAAAACAAAGGCGTTGGCGACATCCTCGGGCTCGCCCATGCGACCCAGCGGAATGGTGGCGATGATGGGCTTGATGACCTCTTCGGGCAGGTTGGCGACCATATCGGTCTTGGTCACGCCGGGTGCGACGGCATTGACGCGAATGCCCATGGGGGCGAGCTCGCGCGAGAGCGACTGGACCATACCGTTGACGGCAAACTTGGACGTGGGGTAGCCGACACCGGAGGGCTGACCGTACTTGGCGACCATCGAGCTCGTGGTGGTGATGGTGCCGCCATGGCCGGCCTTGGTCATGATCTTGGCGGCAGCCTGGTGGCCATTAAAGACGGCGACGACGTTAAGGTCCATGACCTTTGCAAACTCTTCGGCCGTGTAGTCCAAAAGGGGAGAGCGCTGGGAGATGCCGGCATTGTTGACGACGGTGTCCAAGCCGCCCATATCGTCGGCAGCCGCGGCGAAGGCTTCGGTTACGGCCTCGAGTGAGGTGAGGTCGCAGGAGCGGCCCCAGACCTTGGCCTCTGGGATAGGCAGCTTCCAGCTTCTCAACGGCAGCATCGGCAGTCTCCTGGCGCGAGCCAAAGACGGTGACGGCAGCGCCTGCCTCGATAAAACGGCAGGCGATGGCATAGCCGATACCGCGCGTGCCTCCGGTGATGATTGCTTTCTTGCCCTCGAGCAACATGGTGCTTCCTCTCATCGCGGGCGGACATTCGCAGCACAGCGTAGCGGTAGCCGGAATCGGTCGCGTTTGCATATCGGTGAACGGTAGCCCGCGTTACCGATGAGCGGCTCGCGCAAATATACTCTGCCGTTGTGCTTGGGGCAGGAGACAAAAGGGCTCCCGTCCCACATCGGACGGGAGCCCTCAAGGCGCGTATTGCTGGGCGAGCGTTGGACTAGTTGGCCATAACGCCTTCGGACCAGGCCTCGACGTCCTCGATGCGCAGGACGTTGGCGACCTCGGCCACGCAGTCGACGCTGGCAAGCTCGGCAGCGGCAGCCTGGACGTCCTTCTCGAGCGCGCGGTGCGTCAGGAAGATGACCGAGCAGGCATCGCTGACGCCCGACTTGCCGTCCTCGACCTGGTTGATGAGCGAGATTGAGATGTTGTGCTTGGCAAAGATGTCGACCGTCTCGGACAGGGCGCCCACGCGGTCGGCGACCTTCAGGCGCACATAGTACTTGGTCTGGAGCTCGTCCATGGGCTTAAAGGCGAGGTTGTGACCATAGGGCTCAATCTCGGGCAGCGGAGCCACGCCGCGGCTGATCTGCTCGGAGAGCGACAGGATATCGCCCACGACGGCGCTCGCGGTGGGGAAGGAGCCTGCGCCCGCGCCGTAGAACATGGTCTCGCCCACGGCGTCACCCACCACGTAGACGGCGTTCATGGCACCGTTGACCTTGGCGAGCATATGGTCTGCCGGGATGAGCGTGGGATGCACGCGAACGTCGACGCCAGCGTCGGTGTTGCGAGCGATGCCCAGCAGTTTAATGGTGTAGCCGAGCTCGCGGGCCTGGGCGATGTCCTCGGCGCCGATGGTACGGATACCCTGCTGGTACACATCGTCGGTGGTAACGCGGGTGCCAAAGCCGATGGAGGCGAGGATGGCCGTCTTGCTGGCGGCGTCGAAGCCGTCGACATCGGCGGACGGGTCGGCCTCGGCATAGCCCTTGGCCTGCGCGTCGGCAAGCACGTCAGCGTAATCGGCGCCCTCGGCGTCCATGCGCGACAGGATATAGTTGGTGGTGCCGTTGAGGATTCCGGCGATGGTCAGGATCTTGTTGCCCACCAGGTCGTGCTCGAGCGTGCTCACGATGGGGATGCCGCCGCCGCAGCTGGCCTCGCACTTAATCTGCACGCCGCACGCGCGCGCCTTCTCGGCGAGCGTCTCGACGTGACGGCCCAGCAGGGCCTTGTTGGCAGAGACGACGTGCTTGCCGTGCTCAAAGGCAGTGGTAAAGATCTCGGTTGCGGGATGCTCGCCGCCAATCAGCTCGACGACGATGTCGACGGCGGGGTCGGTGACGACGTCGTGCCAGTCACTCGTAAAGGCCTCGCGCTCAATGCCTGCCGCCTCGGCCTGCTCCCAAGCAAGCGCGCAGGCGCGGGTCAGCTTAAGGTCGATGCCGTAGGCTGCCAGGTACTCATCGTGGTGGCTCTTGATCAGGCGGGCCACGCCGCCGCCGACGGTTCCCAGACCGATCAGACCGACGTTCACGGTGCGCAGGGGTTCGCTCATAGATAGCTCCTTCGTGCATCTTATGGATGGATTAACCGCTTAAAGGTTGAGTGCATTCTAGCGTGAACCGAGGGCGCGTGCTCGCCGGGCAACAGGAGTCGCACAAAACGGCACCCCCGAAACGCTGCGGAAACATTGGAAACACGCTCGCTACAAACGGAACTCCGTAACAAACTGTCAACGTTTGCACCATAAGGTTTGCCCTGTACCGCAAGACGGCCGCACCGCGGCCAGCGAAAAAGGGGGACACCATGTTTAACATCAACAGCACGCTCAGCCGTAGGAACTTTCTCGCCGGCGCTGCGGCGCTCGGCAGCACCGCCGCACTCGCTGGTTGCTCGTCGGGTGGCTCGGACGGCGGCACCGCCGATGACGGCAAGACCTTCAAGATCGGTGTCATCGGCCCTCTGACCGGCGCCGCGGCAACCTATGGCGTTTCGGCCGAGAAGGGTGCCAAGCTTGCCGCCAAGGATTTCTCGACCAAGGACCTCAAACTCTCGCTTAAGTCCGAGGATGACGTCGCCGACGGCGAGAAGGCTATCAACGCCTTCAATACCCTGTGCGACTGGGGCATGCAGGCTCTCGTCGGCCCCGTCACGCCTGG
>USCJ01000093.1 GCA_900553215.1 uncultured Collinsella sp. | reverse complement strand
CGGGCAAGCTTGCCGTTGCCAAATGCAACGTCGACGACAACCAGGACCTGGCCATGAAGTATGGCGTCATGAGTATCCCCACGCTGATTGTGTTTAAGAACGGCGAGGAGATTGACCGCTCGGTTGGCGCTCTGCCCAAGGCGAGGCTGCAGGCGCTGCTGGAGAAGCATCTGTAATACGCTGGTTACATTTTGGCGTCCTGCCGCCGTCCATGAGCGCTTTTGCACCGCTCGCCGGACTTCTGGGTGCACCGCGTGCGACCACGGATAGTATGGTAAATACAAACAGCCCCCAGTGAACGGGTGTGGGTCACACAGACTCGCACCCGTTTTCTTATGCGGTAGCGCCCTGCGCGGGCGTAGTAGAATCTGAACCACTGGATTGCCCCGAGCATAAGGAGATTTCCCATGCATGACGTCGGAATGAACATGAGCCAGCTTGCCATGAGCGTCAAGCAGGTCGACGACACCATCGAACTCGCCCACGAGTGGAGCCATCAGCTGCTGCATGCGACCGAGAACTTTGATATGGAGCGCATCGGCGCCAAGCTTGAGGCCGCCATGGCCGCGCTGCACGAGGCGCACGACGCGCTCGAGGGCTACGAGGAGGCCATCGAGGCCGACCACAACTCCGTCGGCTCCGTGAAGCTGGTGTAGGGTGTCCGAGCACGAACACGCGCACGGCTGTGGGCACGACCACTGCAACGGCACGGGCGATGAGGCGAGCTGCCGTTGCGGCGGCGGCTCCGAGCTGGTCCGTTTTTCGGTCACCGCGCCCGATGACCTACTGCGCCGCTTTGACGAGCAGATCGCGCGCCGCGGCGACGTGGCCAACCGCTCCGAGGCAGTCCGCGATTTGATTCGCGCCTCGATCGCCAAGGAGCAGATGCGCACGCCTAACGAGCAGGTCATCGGGTCGCTCACCATGATCTACGACCACCACACCGGCGACCTGACGCGCCGTCTGGACGAGGTGCAGCACGACTACACCGACGAGATCGTATCGACGATGCATGTGCATCTGGATCACCACAACTGTCTGGAGATTCTGGCGCTCAAGGGTCGCGGCGAGCGCGTCTACGAACTGGCCGACCGACTGCTGGGCCTACGCGGCGTTAAGCACGGCGAGCTCACCTGCGCCGCCACCAAGCAAAGCCTGGGGCTATAGTGGGATTTCCCGCAGCGCACCTGCCAAAAAGGGACAGGTTTGTTTTGGCAGGTTTAGAAGTTTTACCTACCAAAATTAACCTGTCCTTTTTTGGTCGGTTTTGATGAGGGGTGTCGCATGCGGCATGTGCATATTCATGTAACGGGCATTGTGCAGGGCGTTGGCATGCGACCGTTTGTGTATCGCGAGGCCATGGCGCATGGCATTTACGGCTGGGTGCTCAATGCGGGCGACGGCGTGCACATCGAGGCGCATGCTTCGGTCGAGGCACTCGACGAATTTGTCACCGCGCTGTCGGAGCACGCGCCGGCCGCGGCCCGCGTTGAGCATGTCGCTGTCGCAGACTTGGAGCCCGACGCTTGGGATGCCGACGATGAGCGGGCCTTTCGTATCGTAGCGTCGCAGGATCAGACCGTGCACACGACGCTCATCTCTCCCGATATCGCCACCTGTGACGACTGCCTGCGCGAGCTGTTCGACCCCGCCGACCGACGCTATCACTACCCCTTTATCAACTGCACCAACTGCGGGCCGCGCTTTACCATCATCCAGTCGCTGCCTTACGATCGAGCGGCTACCTCGATGGACCGTTTTCCCATGTGCCCTGAGTGTGCCGCGGAGTATGCCAATCCGCTCGACCGGCGTTTTCACGCGCAACCCGATGCCTGCTTTGATTGCGGGCCGCATATTACGTGGCGCGAGGCGGGCGTGGGCGATGAGCCGGGTGAAGCCGCCGCGTCGCTGGCCGTCGGCACCACGCGCGAGACCAGCGACGCCATTATCGACCGCTGTGTTGAGCTGCTGGCCAACGGCGGCATCGTCGCCATCAAGGGTCTGGGCGGATTTCACTTGGCATGCGACGCCTCCAACGAGCAGGCGGTAGCCGAGCTTCGCCGCCGCAAACGCCGCAGCAACAAGCCGCTTGCCGTTATGGTGCGCGACCTTGCCGACGTTGAACGCCTGTGCCATGTCAACGACATTGAGCGCGGCTTGCTGGCCGGCAGCATTCGCCCCATTGTGCTGCTGCGCCGACGTGCCGCTTGCGAGAGCGGCGGTTCTCCCAACGCCCTCGCGCTCGCACCGTCCGTCGCACACGACCTTCCCGAGCTCGGTGTTATGCTCCCCTACACCCCGTTTCAGCATCTGTTGCTTGCCGCGGCAGAAGCCCGCGGTATGCACGCGCTCGTCATGACCAGCGGCAACCTGAGCGAAGAGCCCATCGAGACCGATGACGACCTTGCCTGGGAACACCTCGTTGCCGCCGGCATTGCTGATGCGCTACTCGGCAACGACCGCGCGATCCTCTCGCGCTACGACGACTCTTTGGTACGCGTGGTCGACGGCGCTGTTATGCCCGTTCGCCGCGCTCGCGGATATGCACCCCAGCCGCTGCCGTTGCCGGCGCTCGACGGCACTCCGTCCTGCGTGCTCGCCTGTGGGCCACAACAAAAGGCCACGATTGCACTCACGCGTGAAGGGACGAACGGCGAGGCAACCTGTTTTGTGTCGCAGCATATCGGCGATGTTGAAAACGGCGGGACCTTCGATGCCTGGAACGCCGCGCGCACGCGCTTGGAAGATCTCTTTGACTTGGCACCCGCCGCCTTGGCCTGCGATGTACACCCCAGTTATCTATCGGGTCAGTGGGCGCGCGAGCAGGCACGGGAGCACAATCTGCCGCTTATCGAAGTCCAGCACCATCATGCGCACATCGCGAGCGTGATGGCAGAAGCGATTGTCGCAGGCCAGCTTGCGCCCGGCACGCGCGTCCTTGGCATTGCCTTCGACGGCACGGGCGCCGGTACCGACGGCACCATATGGGGCGGCGAATTTCTTATCGTCCGCCTCTCCGATTTTGAGCGCGTCGCACACTTGCGTACCTGGGCGCTACCCGGTGGCGCCGCATCCGTGCGCGATGCCCGCCGCAATGCCTTTGCCCTGCTCAGCGAACTCGACTTGCTCGAGCACCCGGGGGCCGCGGGGCTCTTGGGTAGCCTTGACAAGCAGACGCGCAGCGTAACGGCAGCGATGATTGAGCGCGGCATCAATAGCCCGCGCACCAGCAGCATGGGTCGCCTGTTTGATGCCGCGGCCGCGATTTTGGGCATTTGCGGTCAGGCAACCTACGAGGGCGAGCCCGCCATCGAGCTCGAGGCCGCCGCCTGGCATGCGCTAAACGGCGAAATCGCCCATTCTGTCGGCATCGGGGCCAACTTTTCCGCATTTGACCCATCGCGACTGGACAGTTTGTTCAGATTTGTATTAAATACAGACCCCCTATTCAGCGCTTTCGGCTCAGATTGGTCCAAAGAGGGCTCTCAAGGCACCCCGTTTGTGGCAAAAATGCCCGTCGGATGCCCCGAATCAACCCATTCAGGGTTCCCACAGACGACTTATGCCGACCAGGGCCGCTCTAAAAAATACAAATCTGAACTAACTGTCCACGCGGCTTCGGACGCCCCCTTTGTTCTGGACCAGAACGCACTTTTTGAGGCGCTTTTAAAGGGAATTGAAACCGGCGTGCCTGCCGGCAAGCTCGCGCTCGGCTTCCACATCGCCGTCGCACGCTCCTCGGCACGCATCGCCAGCGAAATCTGTGCGCGCGAGGGCATCGATACCGTCGCGCTCTCGGGCGGCGTGTTCATGAACCGCCTTTTACTCCAGCTCCTCACCCGCGAGCTCAAAAGCGCAGGTCTTACCGTCTTGGTTCCCCACTCCGTGCCCGTCAACGACGGCTGCATCGCCTACGGTCAGGCGGCGATCGCGCGCGCTCGCCTCGCGCAGACAGCATCGCGATAGGCTGTTTTGCCAGTCTGCGCGCCGCCGTCTCACAGGTGTAACGCGTTTGCTCGTGACTCCCGCGAGCGCTACCATCAACTGATGGGTAATTAGGCGCCTATCCAGCGCAAAACGTATATAAGGGGAACATTATGTGCCTTGCCGTTCCCGGTAAAGTGGTCAAACGCGACGACGACCTTAAGGCGACCGTCGACATGATGGGCATCGAGCGCCCCGTTTCGCTGCGCCTCGTGCCGACGGCACAGGTAGGCGACTATATTCTCGTGCACGCCGGCTTTGGCATTCAGATTGTCGACGAGCAGGAAGCCCAAGAGACACTCGAGCTCGTCAATACCATGACCGAACTGGTCGAAGAAGACCAGCTGGCCACCAACCCGGCGGAGGCTTACTAGTGGCGGCCGGACAGCCGGCTCGCTCCGGTATCGACTTTTCGGCATTTCGCAATCCCAAGCTGGCTCGCGAGCTCATCGAGCGCATCCGTGAACTCGTCGGCGACCGCGCCATCAACCTTATGGAAGTCTGCGGCACGCACACCGTGAGCATCGGTCGCTATGGCTTTCGCTCCATTATGCCTGCCGGGCTCAAACTGCTGAGCGGTCCGGGTTGCCCCGTCTGCGTTACCGCCAACCGCGATATCGACCATGCAATCGCGCTCGCCAAGATGGACGGCGCCATCATCACCACCTTTGGCGACATGATGCGCGTGCCCGGGTCGTCTACCTCGCTCGCCGCGCAAAAGGCGGCGGGGCGCGATATTCGCATTGTGTACTCCCCGCTCGATGCACTCGGTATCGCCGAACACAACCCCGATCGCCCGGTCATCTTTATGGGCGTCGGCTTTGAGACCACGACGCCCACCATCGCCGCCGCCATTTTGGAGGCCGATGCACGCGGACTCCAGAACTTCTCGGTCTATTGCACCCACAAGACCACGCCGCCGGCGCTGCGCGCCATCGCCAACGATCCCGAGACCACTATCGACGGCTTTATCCTTCCGGGACACGTCGCCACCATCACGGGCTTAGCCCCCTTTGACTTTTTGGTCGATGAGTTTAAGACTCCAGGCGTGGTAACGGGATTTGAGCCGGTCGACATCTTGCAGGGTATCTGCATGCTGGTCCAGATGGTTGTTGAGGGGCAGCCCGCAATCGACAACGCCTACCGCCGTGGCGTCAATGCAGACGGCAACCCCGTGGCGCGCCAGCTGGTCGAGCAGGTGTTTGAGCCGTGCGACACCACATGGCGCGGTCTGGGGCCGATTGCCGGCTCGGGTCTTTCCATCCGGCCCGAATTCGCGCGCTTTGATGCCGGCGCCCGCTTTGACGTGCCCATTGAGCCGACGGTCGAGCCGCGCGGGTGCCGCTGCGGCGACGTGCTGCGCGGGGCCATTACGCCGAGCAATTGCCCGCTCTTTGGCCGCGCATGCACGCCCGAACATCCCGTCGGCCCGTGCATGGTGAGCTCCGAGGGCAGCTGCGCGGCGTACTACCGCTACCGAGGCTAATGGGTTCCGCCGCTCTAACGAACGGCGGGCCGGTCGACGCTGCACCTCACCCATATAATTCCGTCCTCGATTGGAGTTTTCGATATGTCCCGTACTGCCACCGATAGCACTGTCCTGCTGGGCCACGGCTCTGGCGGCCAGATGATGAAGCGCATTATCGATGAGGTCTTTCTGAATGCCTTTGGGTCGCCTGAGCTGCTTGCAGGCAACGATGCCGGTGTCGCCGCACTGCCCGCAAGCGGGCGAATCGCCATGTCGACCGACAGCTTTGTGGTAACGCCGCAGTTCTTCCCCGGCGGCAATATCGGCCGACTCGCCGTATGCGGAACCGTCAACGACGTCGCGACCTCGGGCGCTAATGTGCGCTACCTCTCATGCGGCTTTATCCTCGAAGAGGGCTACCCCATGGACAAGCTGCGCCAGATTGTGCAGACCATGGCCGAAACGGCACATGAGGCAGGCGTGAAGATTATCACCGGCGATACCAAGGTGGGCGAGCGCGGCGGGG
>USCJ01000092.1 GCA_900553215.1 uncultured Collinsella sp. | reverse complement strand
CCGCCCCGTTTGGGGCGGCACGTTTTGTTTGGGCTGCACGTTTTTGTTTTGGGAGATCCATTTGAGCCTCATAGTTATGTTCACGTTCGGAAACATAGCGCCAGTTGCCTTAGTTAAGTTCACGTTCGGGAACATAGCCGTCCGCACCGCAAGACGGCCCGGCTACTCAAAGTATTGGAACTTGTTCGTCGAGAAGGCGAACGTTACGACAAAGCCTTCGCCGGAGTCGGATGCCGCCGTGACGTCGATGCCCATCTTGGAGCATAGGCGCGCCACCAGGTAGAGGCCGATGCCCGTTGCGCGCTTGGTGGTGCGGCCGTTGTCGCCGGTAAAGCCCTTCTCGAACACGCGCGGCAGGTCTGCCGCACACACGCCGCAGCCGTTGTCCGCAACGGTGAGCTCGATGCGCTCGCTCGCCAGGCCCTCGTCCAGTAACGCGCCCGAAAACACGATCTTCGCGCCGTCCTCGCGCGCATATTTAATGCTGTTCTGAATGAGCTGGCCCAGGATAAACTCGAGCCATTTTTCGTCGGTAAAGACCTCGAAGTCGAGGTTCTCGCACACCGGAGCCACGTGCGCCGCAATGAGCTCGCGCGCGTTGGCCTTAATCGCACCCGTCACCAAGGTCTTAAGGTCCCAGCGGCGAATCAGGTAGTCGCGCTCCACGACTTCCGAGCGCGCGTAGTACAGCGCCTGGTCGATATAGCGTTCCACGCGAGCCAACTCGCGACCCAGGTCATCGACACGTGTTGGGTCATCTGCGCCGCCGTCGAGGTTTTCCAGAATCAGATGAGCCGCCGCCAGGGGCAGCTTGGCCTCGTGGACCCAGCTCTCGATATAGTCGCGATAGTCTTCGGTCTGACGCCGGCCCTCGGCAACCTCGTCGCAGGCGGCTTTGCCCACCCGGCACAGGACCTCGTACTCGAGCTCGCCCTCGGCATAGGTTGGGCATTGCACCATCTCCTGCACCCATGCGGGACTCTCGAGCTCCTCTGCCGCGCGCTCCAACTGACGCAGAAAACGGCGACGGCGAGCGTACTCGATCACGATGCCGAGCATACCGAAGATAAAGGACACGCCAACCGCCACGACCACGATAGAAACGGGTGCGCCGGCGACCGTCAGCACAAAGCAGCTCAGCAGCACGCCGCACGTCCACACGGCGACGGGAAGCAGTGCATCTTTAAAGAACTTGCCAAACGACATAGCCGGCCCCTAGACCGAATAGCCTTGGCCGCGATGCGTCGTCAAATACCCCTTGATGCCGATTTTTTCGAGCGTGGTGCGCAGGCGGTTGATGTTGACGGTGAGCGTATTGTCGTCCACGAAGGCGTCGGAGTCCCACAGGTCCTGCATGATGGCCGAGCGCGAGACGATCTTGCCCGCGCGGCTCAGGAGCAGCGAGAGAATGCGCAGCTCATTTTTGGTGAGCTCGGTGCTGTCGCCGGTCGCCGTGTTGGTGACCATAGAGCGGGCGAGGTCGAGCTCCAGCCCCTTGTGGACGAGCGTGCTGCGCTCGCCTGACGCCGCGGTGCGACGCAGCAGTGCGTTGATGCGCGCCACGAGCACGCGCGCGCTATAGGGCTTGGGAACAAAGTCGTCCGCGCCGAGCGTCATGGCCATGACCTCGTCGATCTCGGTCGTGCGCGAGGTGAGGACGATGATGGGGACCTCGGATTCGCGGCGAACCTCGTGGCAGATATGCTGGCCGTCCTTGACGGGAAGCGTGAGGTCGAGCAGCACCAGGTCGGGCGCGGCGGCGAGAATATCGCGCGAGACATGCTCGAACGATTCGCAGGCCTCGATTTCAAACCCGGCGCGGGCAAGGATGTCGACAAGCTCACGACGAATGGGCTCGTCGTCCTCAACGATATAGATTAGCGCCATGGATTCCGCTCCCCTCTTGGTTGTCTTGCCACCATTATGGCTGCGAAACTGCAGGGGCGCGCCACGCACGTCGCCAAGGTGACAGAATTGTTCGCGAGCGGGGGCGTTTTGTCCGCCTCGCACTCGCAGCGGTGGCGGGAACCAAAATGATTCTTTAATCCCCGTCCCAGAATAATCATTTAGCGACGGGCACGAAGCTTTTCGTAGCCGTCGGCGAAGAAAGCGACCGTGGCGGCGTCGGCCTCGGCGGCGTCCGTCTCGGTTGCGGGGACCACGCCGTGCTCGTCGCTCACCAGGAACAGCGCGCCCTTGAGCTGTGCGGGAATGTCCACGCGCGTGACCGGGATGCCCTTGGTCTGGGCCAGCTGCTCTATGAGCGTCGCCGTGCCGCACAGGCACTCGTCCGCCGGCGCCACAAAGGCCAGCTCGCCGTTGTTGACGGCAGCGAGCAGCTCGGGCGCCACGCCGGTTTCGTCGGCCTCGGAGCGGGCCTCGGCGGAGCGGGCACGCAGCGCCTTGGCCGAAGTATCGGCCAGCGGCTCGTACTCACCCACCGTCATGGCGGCATTGCCGTTAACGTCGATCACCAGCATGAGCACGCCGTCGTGCGCGGTGTAATCGCCCTCGGCAAGCGACCACTCAACGTGCTGCTTGGCCCAGCTGAGCATGTTATGGGTAAGCGGCTCGCCCTGCACCAAGCGCTCGGACAGCGCGCGAATGTGACGGTTGAGCATGGGCACCTTTTTGTTGGACATGCGCCAACGGCAGATAAGCGCGGGCTTGTCGAGCGTAAACTTCTCGACCGCCTCCTGATTGGCGCAAAAGTCCTCGTACGCACG
This sequence comes from uncultured Collinsella sp., assembly GCA_900553215.1. Taxonomy (GTDB): domain Bacteria; phylum Actinomycetota; class Coriobacteriia; order Coriobacteriales; family Coriobacteriaceae; genus Collinsella. The sequence continues at coordinate 3,265 of USCJ01000092.1, read as the reverse complement.
CTGGTCCTCGGCATTGCCAAACAGCTCTGCATCATCAATCTGGGGCATGGTTGTACCTTTCGTGTTAGTCATTCCGTCCTCTTATACCAAAAAGACGGCCCTCCAAACGGAGCGACCGTCTTTTGCAGAGATTATTTTAGAAACGTGGCCAATCCAAGGGACGAGATAACATCCCATCCTCCCCAGTCAACCTAACAGGTCGGCGAGGGTTGCCCAGGTGCCGCAGATTGCCGTGAAAGAGGAGCGACGCGTACTTGGGTACGCGAGCGACGAATGAACGGCAAGGTGCGGTGGCTGGGCAAGCCGCAGCGCCACCTCCCTACTTAATGGCGGAAATGGCGAGCGCCCGTAAACACCATAGCAATATTGTGTTCGTTGCAGGCCTGGATGCTCTCGTCGTCGCGCTTGGAGCCGCCGGGCTGGATGATGCAGGTCACGCCGTGCGCGGCAAGCACGTCGACGTTGTCGCGGAACGGGAAGAACGCGTCGCTTGCGCAGGCAAAGCCGCCCTTCTCCACGCCCTCGCGCTCGCAGAAGTCCTCAGCACGCTCGCAAGCAAGCAGCGCAGAGTCAACGCGGTTGGGCTGACCCGGGCCCATGCCAATGCCGGCCTTACCCTTGGAGACCAGGATGGCGTTGGACTTAACGCCCTTGCAAACCTTCCAGGCAAACTCAAGCTCGGCCATCTCGGCGTCGGTGGGCTTGCGGTCGGTGGGGAACGTAAAGGTCGCGGGATCCTCGGTCACGTGGTCAACTTCCTGCACCAGCATGCCGCCGTCGATGGAGCGCAGCTCCACCTGGGCGCCGTGGTCCACGCCGCCGGTAGCCAGCACGCGCAGGTTGGGACGCTTAGCCATGCGTTCGAGTGCCTCATCGGTGTAGCTCGGGGCGATGATGACCTCGACGAACTGCTTGTTCTGATCGGCAAAGTGCTCAACCAGCTCAAAGGGAACCTCACGGTTGCAGGCGATGATGCCGCCGAAGGCGCTCTTGGGATCGCAGGCGAAGGCGCGGTCGTAGGCTGCCGTGATATCCTCGGCCACGGCGGAGCCGCAGGGGTTCTGATGCTTGAGGATCACGCAGGCCGGCTCGTCGAACTCGCGGACCAGGTTCCAAGCGGCGTCGGCATCCAGATAGTTGTTGTAGCTGAGCGGCTTGCCCTGGATCTGCTCGGAGCCCACGAGTGGGAACTGCGAGCTCGCGGTATTCTCGCAGCCCTCGGCAAAGCGATAGACCGTAGCCTTCTGCTGCGGGTTCTCGCCATAGCGCAGGTCGTCGACCTTCTCCAGCGAGATCTCGAGCTTGGCAGAGGTGTCCGCCACGTCGCTTGCCTGGGCGGCAAGCCAGCGGGAGATAGCCGTGTCGTAGGCAGCGGTGGTCTGGTAGACCTTCACCTGCAGACGACGACGGGTGGCAAGCGTGGTGCAGCCGCCGGTCTCGCGCATCTCGGCCAGGACGGCATCGTAGTCGGCCGGGTCGGAGATGACGGTAACGCTCGCGGCGTTCTTGGCGGCAGAGCGCAACATGGAGGGGCCACCGATGTCGATGTGCTCGATGGCATCCGCAAAGGTGACCTCGGGGTTGGCGACGGTCTTCTCGAACTCGTACAGGTTGACGACGACCAGGTCGATCAGCTTAATGCCGTGCTGAGCGGCCTCCTGCATGTGCTGCTCGGAATCGCGACGGGCCAGCAGCGCGCCGTGGACCTTGGGGTGCAGCGTCTTGACGCGGCCGTCCATCATCTCGGGATAGCCCGTAAACTCCTCGATGGGGGTTACGGGAACGCCCGCGTCCTCGATGGCACGAGCCGTGCCGCCCGTAGAGATGATCTCGACGCCAAAGTCGTCAACCAGCGTCCGTGCGAAATCGACGACGCCCGTCTTATCGGTAACCGAGATCAACGCGCGTGCGATCTTCACATCAGATCCCATGCAGTCCTCCTGTCTGGTACGCCGCCGTGCTCTGTGAGTCGGTGATACGTCGATCTGCAGCGCTCGCGCAGCGGCATTGAAAATACTGATTCAATGTAGCGCATCGAGCGCATCGATGCACCCCGCAACGAGCGCATGTGCAGAAAAAGTTTGCGAGCGGAGGGGATGGGCACGGCACCGGGCACGGTGAGTTCATGGAACACAGGGGCACCATAATTAGATGCCAATAGCGTGGTAGAACTGTGCTCGATATGCATCCGCAAAAGAAAGAGGCACCATGGTCTCGCGGGTTCTCTACCGACCGTTTGATACCGAAGACTTCGACGCCATCGCGCTGATTCTGCAGCAGCTTTGGCATAACAATTCGGATAACGATGAGTACAACCGCCTTGAGGCCGCATGTGACCTCGCCTATTGCCTTTCGTCCTCGACGTTTTCGCAAGTTGCCGTAATCGACGGTCAGGCGCGTGGCATTGCGCTCGCGCGTGCGGGACAGAGCTCCGGCGCCACCGTCAAGGAACATTGGATGGATACCGAACGCGCGCTGCTTTCGCAGATGCGCGAGCTGGAGCCCGATGCCTGCACCGAGTATCTCTCGTTTGTGCGCGCAACCATCCGAACCAACAACCGCCTGCTCGAGAGCAGCCCGTTGCCGCACGACAACGAGGTCACACTGCTTGCCGTTGATTGCGAAGTCCACGGCCTGGGCGTTGGCTCGGTGTTGCTCGATGCCGCGGTCTCGTACCTGTCCTCGCGCGGGGCGACAAGGGCACACTTGTACACCGACTCTAACTGCTCGTGGAAGTTCTACGAGCTGCACGGCTTTAAGCGCACGGCCACGCACCGCGCCAACCGCGAAGAGCGTCGTCACGACATGCCGCGTGAAAGCTTTCTCTACGAACTCGACCTAACAGCCTAGCCCAAGCAGCCACACCTAGTCATTTAAGAACGTCCCCAATGACTGATCCCCAACAACTAGTCATTTAAGTCTGTCCCTAATGAGTGGCCTAGGGGGTTTGTAGATAGCCGTGGTCAAAATACATCAAATATGAGTACTGTTACCTTTTTAGTAGCAGCGATTCGGGGCATTTTTGATGCTTATAGGCATGACGACCAGCTGCACGAGCTGACGTAACTCCCCAAATGTTCAATAAAATGAGCTCCTAACGAGAAGTACTCTCATTAGGAGCCCATTATTATGTGCAAACATATGTGACCAACGCAGCAACAGTACTCATATTTGGCATTTTTTGTCCACTGCCCCTTGCGCGAAGGTCCTCAGCGGAAAGTTTGACCCGTTTCGATGCACAAAAATGGGATGAATCTTCCCTGGC
>USCJ01000091.1 GCA_900553215.1 uncultured Collinsella sp. | reverse complement strand
GACGAGCTCGTCGCCCAGATCCAGAAGGGCGAGATCAACTTCGACGCCGCTATCGCTACGCCGAACATGATGGCCAAGGTCGGCCGCATCGGTAAGATCCTCGGTCCCCGTGGCCTCATGCCGAACCCCAAGCTCGGCACCGTGACCATGGACGTCGCCAAGATGGTCTCCGAGCTCAAGGCTGGCCGCGTTGAGTACCGCGCCGACCGTTACGGCATCTGCCACGTGCCCCTGGGCAAGAAGTCCTTCTCTGAGCAGCAGCTCGTCGAGAACTACGCTGCCCTGTACACCGAGATCCTGCGCGTCAAGCCCTCTTCTGCTAAGGGCAAGTACGTCAAGTCCATCTCCGTGTCTTCCACCATGGGCCCTGGCGTCAAGGTCGATCCCGCTGTCCAGCGTGACTTCCTGGCTGAGTAACTGCTAGTTACTGTCTGAGCAAAGCAAGCATTGCTAAAGAAACCCGGTTCCGCCTCATGCAGGACCGGGTTTCTTGCTGTCTCGGGGCAAAACCAACACGAAGGGGACAGGCACCTTTGTGGTGGTTACCAGGGTGTTCTGGCGGTTGAGGACTCGATGGCCTCGTGGCGCTTGAGCTCGCGGCGCATGGTTTGCGAGTTGAGCCAGGCTGCCTGCCAGCCACGGATGGGGTAGCGCGTCTGGTCGAGCTCAAACTGCGTATAGCCGCAGGCGTTGATGATCGTCGTTCCACACACATGCTGCCGCTCGCGCTGAAAAGCGTAACCGTAGCTTTGGTGTACATGCCCATGCACCATGTAGTCGGCCCCCCAGGACTCAAGCGCCGTGTTAAAGCACTCAAACCCTCGATGCGGCAGATCATCCAGATCACCCATACCGGCGGCGGGTGCATGGGTAAGAAGAATGTCGCACCCGCCGACCATCCTAACCTTACGCGACAGCTTACGCATGCGCTTGGACATCTCGCGTTCGGTGTACATGTTGGCGCCGTCGCGATAACGCATGGACCCGCCAAGGCCCGCAATGCGAATCCCTCGGTACGTGTACACGCTGTCTTCCACGCAGATACATCCGCCCGGTGCATGACGTGCGTAGCGGTCGTCGTGGTTGCCGCGAACGTAGATGAGCGGTTTGTTGATGACGGTGACCAAAAACTCAAGATAGTCCGGGTCCAGATCGCCGGCGGACAAAATCAGGTCGACACCCTCAAAGCGTTCCTTGCGAAAGCACTCCCAAAGGCATCGTTCTTCGGTATCGGCTATGGCAAGGATCTTCATAGGGCGCGGACTTTCGGCTCATCGTTGGGCTGCGGTATCGTGCCCACCACGTTGTCGGCCAGCCAGTCCATCTCGACAATTTGCGTGCTCGGCAGCGGGGGAAAGCCCTCGATCTGCACCACGCCGTTCTGGCTGTGGAGCTCGCCGCCAAAGGGGTTGATGGAGCCCTCGACAATGCCGTTGCGGAGCAACTGCACGAGTTTGCGCGTCTGGTAGGGTAGGCCCGGAGCGTAACGGATGTCGATAACGCCGGAGCTCATGCCGTACCAGTAGTTGACGGCGCGCACTTGGTTGTCGTCGCTGGTCTCGTCCCACGTGCCGTGCAGAAGGCTGCGAACGATAAGTTCGTAGTAACGGCCCCAGTTCCATACGGGCATGGCGATGCCGGCGACTTTGCCGTCGACTAGGCGGTGGAGTCCGTAGGCGGTGGGGTCTTCCAGAGACTTGGACATGTCGGCGCCGGTCATGACGCTCACGCCTTCGCGGCACATGGCCTCGGCGAGACCTCCAGCGGGCACATCACCCCAGGTCAGGATAATTTGCGCACGGGGGTCGAGCAGCGAGGCGCCAATCGCAAAGGCGTTGATCTCGCTGAGTGCGCCCGAGGCGAAGACCGACGCGTGGTAGCCGATACGGTGGTTGTCCGCCATACTGGCGGCAAGGGCGCCCAGGAGGAACTTGGCCTCGTACATCTTGCCAAAGTACGAACGGACGCTTTGGTGGGGAAGGCCGATAGAGCAGTTAAGGAACCGCACCTGTGGATACTCAACGGCAGCTCTGAGCGTGTATTCCATCAGGCGGTGCGAGGTCGAGAAGATGACGTTAGCTCCATGTTTGACAGCCGTTTCCACGGCGGCGTAGAACACATCCGGATTGTGACAGTCCTCGAACGCCTCGGTGTGCACGATACCGCCAAAGTGCTCATCGAGATACTGACGCCCTTGGTCGTGCAGGCTGTCCCAGCTCGACGTCGCACAGGGGAACTCATGGATAAAGGCGATGCGCAGGGGGTTGGCCGCCGAGTAGACGGTCTTGCCCATAAAGAAGTTGAGCACGCCGGAGGTGGACTTGGCGGGCGCCTCTTCCTCATCGACACTCGGTGCCTCGACAAGATCGACCTTCTCCTCATCACTTTTGCCGGCAATGACCAACTCGCGCCAAATCTTGCACAGGCGGTTTACGACGATATCCGTCGGCGTATCCAGCAGGCGGTCCTGGTTGTACACATTGAGGTAGACGAGCATAGCGTCGGCGGGTGTAATGTCCAGATGGTCGCCGCCGGCGCGCAGGTAGGCGCGCTTAAAGAGCAGGAAGGTGTGGCGCAGGTAGTCGACCTTTTTCTGCGGCCATTTTTCGATAAGGTTCTGACCGAGCATCTTGGCGAGCGTTTCGTAGCTTCCCTCACGCGAGAACTCGATCTCGTATAGGGGGCAGACGCGCCAAAACGCGCAGAACTCGCCATAGAGGCGGCTTTCGACGGAATCCCATTTTCCGGGGTAGAGGCGGGTGACCTTGGCCGAAACCGTCGGGGCGTCCAGGAATTTGAGGACGCTGACGCGCTTGTTGCCCTCTTGGACGTAGAACCGATGCATGAACTCGGTGACGATGATGGGGTCGCGATAGCCCTCGGTCACCTGGATGTCGTAGAGGTTGGACCACTTGCGGGCGAACTCGGTGCTAAATGGCAACAGGGGCATAAAGTTGCACGAAAAGGCAGACTGACGGCCCTTGGTAACCGTGCCGACGACCATTTCGAGCGGAATATCCCGCAGGCCGACGCTCTCTCGCTGACCTAAGGGGAGCTGGGCAACCAAGCTGTCGAGGTCCGTAAGGTACGGGTGCTCGCTTTGGCTGATGGCGCGACGGCGTCCCTGCTCGCCGCGCTTGCGTGCTTGACGATAGGCCTCTTCCATGGTGTCTACTCCCTTAGTCGTTTAAACAACGATATGAACCATGGTACCACGATGCGAAACCACCAGAAAGGTGCCTGTCCCCTTTGCGGTGGTTTTAGGCGATGATGGGGGCGATGGCGCGGATACAGGCGTCGGCTGCCGTGAAAGTGGTGCTGTCGTCACTGACGATGAAGATGATTTTGCCCTTGACGCCAAAGTCGCCGATCTCGCTAAAGAGCACGTACGGCTCCTTGTCAAAGCCCGAGATGGGAAGCACAGCGGCCTTGGTGGCGTTGGTGAGCTCATCTGCCAGCGCGTCCAGTGAAGCCCACTTGGACGTGTCCTTGACCGCGACGGGGACGGCCACGCGCCCAAAGGGCATCAAATGCACGAGTGTGTTCTTGGAGATGTTGGAGTTGGGGATGATGATGGTCTGCCCGCAGGCATCTTCGATGGTCGTATGGCGCCAGGTGATATCTTGGACCACGCCCGACACGCCGCCGACCTCGATATTGTCGCCGGGTTTGATAATGCCCATAAACGTCACCTGCATGCCGCCGATGAGGTTTGAAAGCGTGTCCTGAAAGCCGAGCGAGATGGCGATGCCGCCGACGCCAAGAGCGGCGACGAGGGCGTTTGCGTTAACGCCAAAGCAGTTGTCGAGGATAAAGCTGCCGCCGATCGTCCATATGACGGCGCGCGCGATGTTGATGAAGATGCTGGATGAAGGGAGTGGGTTATCGTCGCGGTTAAGCAGGTGGCGCAGGGTCTTGGACGCGACCTTGGCGGCAACGGCGGTGCCGATAGCCAAGATACCTGCCCAGATGATGTTGTGAACCCATCGTTGTGCAAAGAAATGAAGAATTGGCTCAAACAATTCCATGTAGGGAAACCTCCTCATGATCGTCCAACCATGATACCCACCAAAAAGCCCGTCCGATCACATTGGACGGGCTTCTGCGCTCGATATAAGGGTTAACGAAAACCACCACAAAGGTGCCTGTCCCCTTTGTGGTGGTTTTCTAGGTCGTTAGCTCAGCAGCATGCGGTCGTTGGCGAGCTCGCCGCCCGAGACCTCCTCGAACTTTTGGAGCAGGTCGGCGACGGTGAGCGACTTTTTCTCGTCGCCGGCCACATCGTAAATCACATGGCCCTCGTGCATCATGATCAGACGGTTACCCAGACGGATGGCGTCATTCATGTTGTGCGTGACCATGAGCGTGGTCAGGTGGTTCTCGTCGACAATCTCCTCGGTCAGATTGAGCACCTTAGAGGCGGTCTTGGGGTCGAGTGCCGCGGTGTGCTCGTCGAGCAGCAGCAAGCGCGGCTTGGTGAGCGTGGCCATGAGCAGCGTGAGTGCCTGGCGCTGGCCACCCGAAAGCAGGCCGACCTTGGCGTTGAGGCGCGTGTCCAGGCCAAGGTCCAGGCGCTTGAGCAACTCAACGTACTCGTCCTTCTCGGCCTTGGTGACGCCCCACGAAAGGCCGCGACGCTGGCCGCGACGCTTGGCGAGGGCCAAGTTCTCGGCAATCTGCATGTCGGCTGCGGTGCCGCGCATGGGATCCTGGAACACGCGGCCCAGGTACTTGGCGCGCTGCGACTCGCTCAGGCGCGAGATGTCGGTGCCGTCGAGCTCGATAACGCCCGAATCGAGCGGATATACGCCGGCAATCATGTTGAGCAGCGTGGATTTGCCGGCGCCGTTGCCGCCGATCACAGTTACAAAGTCGCCGTCGTTGAGGGTAAGGTCGACGCCGGTGAGCGCGCGCTTCTCGGTGACGGTGCCCTTGTTAAAGGTCTTCTTGACGTGCGAGAGCTTAAGCATCTGCCTCATCTCCCTTCGTGTAGGAGCTGCGGAGCTTATAGCGCTCCCAAACCACGGGCACGCACAGGGCCACGGCGACAATCACAGCAGAGAGCAGTTTCATGTCGTTGGCGTCCATGCCCAGCTGCAGCACGATGGCGCGGATGAGGAAGTACACCACGGAGCCAAAGACGGCGGAGGCCAGACGGACGGAGAACTGCGTGAGACCGCCGGGCAGCAGGCGGCCGAGCACCTCGCCGATGACGATGGCGGCAAGACCGATAACGATGGCGCCGGTGCCCATGCCAATGTCGGCATACTTCTGGCTCTGGCAGATGAGCGCACCCGAAAGGCCAATGAGGGCGTTGGAGAGCACGAGGGCGATCATTTTGGTGGTGTTGGTGTTAACGCCCAGGGCGCGGATCATGTACTCGTTGTTGCCGGTGGCACGCAGTGCCGAGCCGATCTCGGTGCCAAAGAACCAGTACAGGATGGCGACGATGGCCACGGCCAGCACGATGCCTAGGATAATGGCAACAGTGGACTGCGGCAGGCCGGTCATGTTGCTGACGGACGAGAAGATGGTGCCCTTGGCGAGGATGGGCGTGTTGGACTTGCCCATGATGCGCAGGTTGATGGACCACAGGCTGATCTGCGTTAGGATTCCGGCAAGGATTGCGGGGATCTCAAAGACGGTGGTCAGGATGCCCGTGACGGCACCGGCGATGGCACCGGCGCACATGCCGGCAAGCACGGCGAGCAGCGGGTCGACGTTATTGTTGACGATGAGTACGGCGCAGACACAGCCGCCGAGGGCAAAGCTGCCGTCGCAGGTCATATCGGGGATGTCGAGCAAGCGGAACGTGATAAACACGCCAAGCACCATAATGCCCCAGAGGACGCCCTGCGAAATGGCGCCCTGCAATGCAATGAGCATGCTTCATACCTCCTAGGATAGGGTGGACACGTGAGTCACCATGATAGCGGTAACAATGCATGAAAGAGCTGCGGCCGGATGTTTTGTCTCATCCGTAACAAGCAGGGCGAACGCCGGTCTTTGG
>USCJ01000090.1 GCA_900553215.1 uncultured Collinsella sp. | reverse complement strand
TTGTTACCAGCTAGCGCCTCGCATGGGCGCCGACCGGCCGAGTCGCATGGCGCACCAACACCGCTGCCAGCAATACCAACAGCATCGCGGTAACATAGCCCGCAGCATCGAATCCTAAATCGATAACGTCGAAATGCCTGCCGGGAACAAAGATCTTATGTACCTGATCGCCAACGGAGCAGACGGCGCAAAAGAGCAACACGGGCACGCAACGGGAGCATACGCTCCACGGACGCCTGGAAAAGCAAACCACGACCACCGAGGCGAACAATCCGACGAAGAAAAACTCTACGGTATGGGCAACGCGACGGACGTTCGTGCCCACCCACATTCGAATGGAAGCAAGTCGGCCAGACCGGACATTCGAAGCAGTCGAATCGGTGCCCCCGGTCATCCCGTTCTCGGTCTGAGCTTCACCCGTGGCATCGGTAGCCTGAACGCCCGTAACCTGGCCCTCCACCACACGCGCGGTGGACTCGCTCAGCAACGACGTCTCCACCGCATTTTGCTCCGTCAGCACCCAGATGCCCGCCAGCGTTGCAGCGAACAGAATTATCGCGGTCCATCCGATTATTTGTTTTACGCGCGCCAAGGGCCTACCTCCTTTTTTTGAATATCAGCGAGTGTAGCCCCAAATGACATCGTCACCGTATCAAAATTTGAATCGCAACAGGAAGCAACTAAGCGACGCAAACCCCTACCCCGCCTCGCGCATCCAGCGATCGAACGTCCCCACGCACACGCCCAGGCACTTTGCCGCCTGGCTGCGGGTAATATCGCCCGCCTCATAGCTATCGCGTACCAGCTCAAACTGAGGAGGGCACGGCTTGCGAGGTCGACCGAAACGAACCCCTCGCGCCCGCGCCGCTGCAATTCCCTCCGCCTGGCGCCGATGGATATTCTCGCGCTCCACCTGCGCCACGTAGCTCAGCAGTTGCAGCACAATATCGGCAATCAGGGTGTTGGTCACATCCGGCGCGCCGCTGGCCCTGACGCGCGTGTCAAGCAATGGCATGTCCAACACCACAATGGCAACCCCGAGCTCCTTGGTAATGCGTCGCCATTCCTCAAGAATCTCGGAGTAATTACGGCCAAGTCGGTCGATAGAAAGCACCACCAACACGTCCCCGTCTCCCAGGACGTGCAGCAGCTCGCGATACCGCGGGCGATCGAAGTCCTTGCCGCTCGCATGGTCGGCATAAATATTCGCCGAGCCCACGCCATAGGCGCCCAGCGCATCCAGCTGCCGATTCAGATTCTGATCGCGCGAACTCACCCGCGCATAACCGTACACCGTCGCCATCTCATCCCCGCTTTCTTGTAAACCCGCCAAAAAGGGACAGGTTTATTTTGGTAGGTTTTACCTCTCAAATAGCAGGTAAGCGGGCGGCCGAGCAGACGGCAAGGTAGTCACGATTCAAATGCGAAGGACGGTCCCGAAAGGCCGCCCTCCGCTCCCCCACCATGAGTCGGGATTTGGCTAATGGATGAGCTTAAAGTCCAAGTGCCCACGCGTGGTATTGACGCGCGAGACCTCGACAATCACGCGCTGACCCAGTTCATAGCGAGTCCCCGTGTCGGCGCCCGTCAACGTAAGCGCATCCTCGTCGAACTCGAACCACTCGTTGCCCAGGCTCTTGATCGAAACCAAGCCTTCGACCTGCGTTAGGTCCAAGCGCACAAAGAGGCCCATGCTGCTAACCCACGAGACGGTTCCGGCATAGCGCTCGCCCAGACGGTCCTCATAGTACTGGGCAATCTTGATCTTTTGCGTCGCATGGCTGGCGGCATCTGCCGCGCGCTCGGCATCGCTGCATGCGCGGCAGATCTGCGGCAGAATGCGCGGCAGCGACTCGCGCCCCTTGCCGATCAGCCGCGGCGTACGGACCAGGGCGTCCTTGCCACCGAGCTGCTCATAGGCCAGCTGCAGCTTGAGCACGCGGTGCACCACCAGATCGGGGTAGCGACGGATGGGACTCGTAAAGTGACAGTAGCACGGCGCGGCGAGCGCAAAGTGGCCCTCGTTGCGCGGCTTGTACAGCGCACGCTGCATGCTGCGCAGAAGCAGCGTGTTGACGAGCGGTGCGTTTGCCGTACCGGCGGCAGCATCAACTGCAGCCTGCAGCTCATCGGGGCTCCCCAGGGCAATACCGGCAGCACGGCGATCGTCGATGATGCCCAGCTGCGCCAGCGCAACGGCGGCACCGTGCAGGCTATCGGGGCTCGGATCCTCATGCACGCGATAGCAGGCCTCGATATCACGGCCAGCCACTCGGCCACGCACTCGTTGGCGAGCAGCATGGCTTCCTCGATAAGCGACGTGGCACACGAACGCTCGCGCGCCACAATCTGCACGGGTACTCCGTCCTCATCCAATAGAGCGCGAATCTCGGCCGTGTCAAAATCGACTGAGCCGCGGACGCGACGAATACGACGGCGAAGTTCGGCGAGTTCGTTGGCGGCGACAAGGAAATTGCCGAGGTCGACGTTGCAGCCGCGGGCGGCCTTCTCGCACGCAAGACCGCGCTCAAGCGCCTCCTCGCGCGAGGCCTCAGCAGCCGCAACATCCTCGGCCGCACCCTCCAGCACCCTATACTCCACCGCGCCGGCACGCACCAGCAGCGCCTCGGCGCCGTCATAGTCCATACGCACACGCGAGCGAATCACGCTGGGGTACGGATCGTAATGCCGCACGCGACCCTGCGCATCGAGCTCAATGTCAACGGTAAACGCAAGACGGTCCTCGTCAGGGCGAAGCGAACACAGGTCATTGGACAGGCGTTCGGGCAGCATGGGAAGCACGCGATCGGCCAGATACACCGATGTCGTACGATGGCGAGCCTCAAGATCGATATGCCCGTCCCAAGCCACATAGTGAGAAACGTCAGCGATATGCACACCCAGCTTGTAGCCACCCTCGGGCGTGCGCTCAAGCGAAATGGCATCGTCAAAGTCGCGCGCGTCGACCGGGTCGATCGTGATGACAAAGCGGTCGCGCAGATCGCGGCGGAGCGGGTCCTTAAGCGCCGCGGACACATCGAGCGAAAGCCCCTCGGCCTCGTCCAGCGCGGCCTCGGGATAGCTATCGGTATAGCCGTAACGCGCCATCACGTATTGAACGCCCAAATCGGGCGCGTCATCTCCGCCAATGCGGCGTTCGATCGTCACGGTGCCCGATTCCAGGCGCGTCGGGTAGGTCAAAATGCGCGCGACAACGGCATCGCCCGGGTGGACGCCCAGACGATCCGCCGAGGTATCCTCGGGCAGAATGAAGAAGTCGGCCTTCAGGCGCGAATCGAGCGGCTCGATCACACCGAGCGGACCAGCGGTCTGGTACGTACCCACCACGCTTATGGCTGCGCGCTCAACCACGCCTTCGATCACGGCGCGCCGCTCACCGTGCGGGCTGTTCTTAATGCTCACGGCAACGGTATCGCCATCCATGATCTCGCGCTTACCGCGGCCCATGACCTTGTAGTCGCCGTTTTCGGTTACAACGTAGGCGCTATGCTCATGGAGCTGCACGCGCCCGGTCAGGCTCGGACGGCGTTCGCTGCGCACCGGCCCACGTTTATTGCGGGCACCGCGCTTATGCTTGTTATTGCGCCCCATGGCGCCTCCTTGCTATCGATGACGAACTCCAAAGAGTCTACCCAAATGATTCGCTTTCCTGCCGTCCCCTTGGGATCAAAAAACGGGCCGCCCCATAAGAGACGACCCGTTGGAAGGGATGAATTCCAGGCATGCCTACACGCGCAGGTAGCGGCGCATGGCTATGGCAGAACCAAAGAGACCGATAATCACACCGACCAGAATCAGCGCAGCATAGGTCACCAGGTAGTACTGCATCGGCAGGGCAAACCAGCCGATGCTCTCCTGCAAACGCGGAATCATCAGATTGCGCAGCAGCTCCAGAACGCCGATGGAAAGCAGCGAGCCCAAAATGGCCTGCAGTACGCCCTCGGTGATAAACGGGCCGCGAATGAAGCCGTTGCTGGCGCCGACCAGACGCATAATCGCAATCTCACGACGACGCGCCGTGATGGACAGGCGAATCGTGTTGTTGATGAAGATGAATGCGATAAAGGTCAGAAGGCCAACGAGCACCACGGCGGCGATGCGGATGTAGTTGGTCACCTGGAACAGGCGGCTCACTTCCTCCTGGCCGTACAGCACGCTCGCGTTGACGTCGCCGTCATCCGCGATCTTCTGGAAGTCGGCGTTCTTCTTGAGCTTCTGGGCCGTGCTCTCGACCTTGGACGGATCGTCCATCTCAATTGCAAACGAAGCCGGCAGCGGGTTCTGGCCATCGAGTGCGCTCATGGTGGCGTCGGCGTTACCCGACATCTTGCTCGTATACTCGGCCAGTGCGTCGTCCTTGTCCTTATAGGTCACGGACTTGACGTTATTCCACGTCTTAAGCTCGGCCTCAAAAGCCTGAACATCGGCCTGATCGGCGTCATCGCTAATAAACGCGTTGATGACAACCTGATCCTCGACGGTGCCGATCACGGAGTTCAGCATCGCGGAGCCCATGATGAACAGGCCGATGATAAACAGCGAAAGGAAGATCGTGATGACGGCGCCGAGCGAGGTAGTCCAGTTACGGAAGAAGTGGCTGATTGCCTCTTTGAAGGAGTAGCCCACGTTAGTTGGTGCCATAGTTGCCGTAACCTCCCCTCTCCTGGTCGCGGATAACGTGGCCGCCCTCGAGGGCGATCACGCGACGGTGCATGCTATCGACCATCTCGCGGTCGTGCGTGGCGACGATCACGGTGGTGCCGGTGCGGTTAATACGCTCGAGCAGCTTCATGATGCCCAGCGAGATCGCCGGGTCGAGGTTACCCGTGGGCTCGTCGCAGATCAGCAGCGGCGGACGGTTGACCATAGCGCGGGCGACGGCGACGCGCTGCTGCTCGCCACCGGAAAGCTGGTCGGGCAGCGAGTCCATCTGATCGGCCAGACCGACCAGACGCAGCACCTCGGGCACCTGGCTGCGAATGACGCCCTTTGGCTTGCCGATGCACTGCAGGGCAAACGCCACGTTTTCGTAGGCGGTCTTTTGCGGCAGAAGCTTAAAGTCCTGGAACACGGCGCCAATCTGGCGGCGCAGGAACGGAACCTTGCGGTTCTTGATCTTCATGAGGTCCTGACCGGCAACCAGGATGCGACCGCTCGTCGGCTTGACGTCGCGGTTGAGCGTCGACAGCAGCGTGGTCTTACCCGAGCCGGAGTGACCGACCAGGAAGACGAACTCGCCCGGATAGATCTCAATGTTGATGTCGTCGAGTGCAGGCTTGTTGGGCTGTGCCGGATAGATCTTGGTGACATGCTCCATAAGGATGACGGGCTCGACACCGGCCTGCTTGGCCATCTTCTTGCGGCTGGCCTGCGGATCGATGGGCGCAAACACCGACGTAAAATCGGGGTTGTTGAGCGCGTTATCGAGGCTTGCGACCTCGGCTGCCTGATCGCTCTCGACCACCGGGGCAGCAGGCTGCGTGGGATCGGGAATAGCGGCAAAGAGACCGGACTGCGCAGGCTGAGGAACCGGCGTCGCAGGGGCCATGGGGTCGGGAATGCCGGCCATGGTAGGCTGCGGCGTGGCGGCGCCAGCCTGAGGCTGCTCCAAGCGAGCGGTCACGGCCTGAACGGGCTCAAAACCCGCCGTGCCGGAAAGCGCGACATCGCTGGTGGGATTGTAGGCAAAGGGATCGGATGCCGGCTGTGCCTGATCTGCCGGCTGAGTGGGGGCCTGAGCAACAGGCTGGCCCTCTGAATCCGGAGTGGCGAAACGACTGCCCGTCTGCGTCTTGGGGGCATCATCGCCCGCACCGGAGGTACGGAAGTGGTTACCCACTGGTGCTCCTTATCGTCGTGCGTTTAAACTACATGAGCGCTTTACATTTTAGCAGCATTAGCTTTGCTGCACATAAGAAGCATGGCGGGCTTTGGGATCCCACCGGCCGGGCGCAGGGTTACCTCCCAAATCGTCCTCGCGCATGGCCGGCATTTGTCCTGCTCCTGCGGAGCTGCGGACAAACGCCGGCCTGCG
>USCJ01000089.1 GCA_900553215.1 uncultured Collinsella sp. | reverse complement strand
AACGACTACTCTATCAGCAAAATGAAAGACGGAGTAATGATTATCAATACCGGTCGCGGGCATGGAGGCAGCCTACATTGCCGCCAAGCGCGGTCATAACGTGGTGCTCGTGGATAAGCAGGACGAGCCGGGCGGCGAGATGCGCATCGCAGCCGTTCCGCCGGCAAAGCAGGAGCTCACGCGCGTGATCAAGTATCAGTACCGTCGCTTGGCCGAGGCAGGCGTCACGTGCGTCTTTGGCGCCGAGCTTTCGGCCGAGGACATTCAGCGCGACTACGCAGGTTACGAGGTTGTCCTGGCTTATGGCGCCGAGCCCATCGCTCCGGCCTTCATGCAGGGCTTTAAGCAGGTCATGACGGCCGACGACCTGCTGGGTGGCAAGGCTTTCCCGGGCAAGAAGATCGTCATCGTGGGCGGCGGCACCGACGGCCGATTCCCTGGCCCCGTTGGTCAACGACCTGTCGCCGGCCAACCGCGATGTCACCGTCATCGAGATGACCAAGACGCTCGCCGCCAACGAGGGCGGCGCCGGCCGCGCGGTGCTCATCACGCGTATGCTTTCCAAGGGCGTTCACGTGCTGACCGAGGCCAAGGTGACCGAGATTACCGAGGACGCTATCAGCTACGAGAAGGACGGCGAGGTCCACACCATCGCCGATGCCGATACGCTGGTGCTTGCCATGGGCTACCGCCCCAATACCAAGCTGGCCGATGACCTTGCCGCTGCCGGCGTTGCCACCCACGTGCTGGGCGATGCCCAGAAGTGCGGCAACATCCGTGATGCCATCGGCGACGGCTACAAGGTCGCCTGCGAGCTGTAGGCTCTTGGCAAATAGGGGAGCGGCCGCCTTGCGGTGACTCAAGCGATAGCCAATCAAAAAAGGCGCCGCGACACATGGATCGTCGCGGCGCCTTTTGTCTGGCGGTTTGTTGGGGGTCGGTGCGCCCCGTGGGCCTTATTACAGGCTCAAGATCTCCTTGACCTTGGCGATGATGGCCTCGTCGGTGGCGTTGGCAAAGAAGTACTCCTGGAAGTGCTCACCAGCGAGGGCGCCCTTCACCAGATCCTGATCGATCTCGCCCAGGACGTCGACGAGCGGACGCATGGTCACAGCGCGCACGCCATCGAGGATCTTCTTGTTGCGCTGCTCGGGCTCAACGCGCTCGGCGGGGTAGCCGTTACCCGAACCAAAGCCAAAGAGCTTCTCGAAGGTGTACTCGAGGTTGAGCTCCTGGCCCCAGCCGTTCTTGAGGGCGAAGGGCATGGCGACGGCATTGCCATCGTTGACCTGGGCAAAGGTGTAGGCATCCAGCGGGTCGGCAACGTGGCCGCACAGCACGCCGGGGAAGGAGTTGCAGGCGAGCATGGCGCCCTCGCCGGTGCCGCATCCGGTCACGACGTAGTCGGCAGCGCCGGAGTTGAGCAGCACGGCGGCAAGAATGCCGTTCTGCACGTAGGTGAGGGGCTTGGAGTTGGCGTCGGCATACATGCCATAGTTAAAGACGGTGTGCCCCATGGGCTCGACAACCTTCTTAAGGGCAGCCTCGATCATAGGGTTCTTGGAGTTCTGAGAATTCTCATTAATCAGAGCGATCTTCATTTGAGTTAACCTTTCAACTTAATCTTCCAGTTTTTTGTTTCTGTGCGCGGGCGGCGGCAAAGCCAACCCGCGATGAGCTATGCGGGCGGTCGGCAGTTAAGTCTGTCGCGAGTTCCGCACAAACCGAAGCGCCTGTGTTGGCTGGTGCGTGACGGTGGCGAGGGCGCGCGGAGTGCGGCAGATTGGCGTGAAAGAGGAGCGAAGCGTACTTCGGTACGCGAGCGACGGTTTGATCGCCAAGGTGCCGTGCTCCGCGCGGCCGCAGCCTATTGCGGCTGTTTGCCGATGTATGCGAGTATGCCGCCGTCCACGTACAGAATGTGCCCGTTGACGAAGTTCGATGCGTCGGAAGCCAGGAACACGGCGGGCCCCTTCAGGTCCTCGGGCGTGCCCCAACGGGCTGCCGGCGTCTTGGCGATGATGAACTGGTCAAACGGATGGCGGCTGCCGTCAGGCTGCGTCTCGCGCAGCGGCGCGGTTTGCGGCGTGGCGATGTAGCCGGGCCCAATGCCATTGCACTGGATATTGGCCTCGCCAAACTCGGAGCAGATGTTCTTGGTGAGCATCTTGAGTCCGCCCTTGGCGGCGGCATAGCCGGCGATGGTCTCGCGGCCGAGCTCGCTCATCATGGAGCAGATGTTGATGATCTTGCCGTGACCCTTGGCGATCATGCCCGGCAGGCAGGCCTTGGACACGATAAACGGGGCATTGAGGTCGATGTCGACGACGCGACGGAAGTCCTCGGCGCTCATGTCGAGCATCGGGGTGCGCTGGATGACGCCGGCGTTGTTGACCAGGATGTCGGGCGTGGTGCCAAAATCGGCTTCGATCTTGGCAACGAGCTCGGCGACGACAGCCTCGTCGGTGACGTCGGCAACATAGCCGTGAGCATCAAAGCCCAGCTCGCGGTAGTGCTTCTCGGCTTCGGCAACTTTGTCGGCGTGACGGGCGTTAAAGGCAATCTTGGCGCCTGCCTCTCCGAGCGCCTCGGCAATGGCCATGCCGATACCGTAGGTGGCGCCGGTCACGAGCGCGACCTTGCCGTCTAGGCGGAAGCTGTCCATAAGGTTAGACATTACAATCCTTCCAAAAGAAACGTTCATCTATATAAGTCTTGCTTCTATTACAAGCTCAGTATAGGAGAAGCGGAGGAATTAAAAGTCAGGTTTTCTTAGAATCAGGTGAACGTTCACTTTTAGAAGGTGAACGGTTGTGGCCGATTGTCGCAATGTCTGCTACGTGGAGTAGCGCCCGTGCGCATCGCATTTCTCCTCTCATAGATGCGCGGCGCAAGAGGTCCCGAGTTTACATGAGCTCAGGGCTTTTTTGGATTACGGACGCATTGCCGGATGAAAACACTATGCGTTTGGTAAATAGTCGTATGAACGTGAAATTTGTATCTAGTTTCCGTACGCAAATAAGACGAAAACCGTTTGCGTCTGGTTCTAAGCCGTACGCAAATGTTTTTCGTCTTATAATACGGTTCAGATAAGCATGAAAAGGGGAAGGACCGTACGTATGGTTGTCAGAGAGAGTCCTACCGTCGAATACAAGGAAAGCGTAACGCCGACGTTTCTTAAAACAGTGAGCGCTTATGCAAACTACGGGACGGGCAAGATAGAGTTTGGCGTTGACGACGGTGGTGTTGCAGTCGGTCTTTCTGATCCGGTTGCGGAGTGTCTGCGCATCGAGAACATGATTAATGACAGTCTGGATCCTGCGCCTCGTTACACGCTCGAGCACGACGAGAACCGCGGAACTGTAACGCTTACGGTTTACGAGGGGCAGGACAAGCCCTATCGAAGCAAGGGGAAGGCCTACAGGCGAAATGATTCGGCGACGGTAGAGGTCGACCGTTTTGAGTACGGCAGGCTGACGCTCGAAGGCAGCAATCTGACGTTCGATGCGCTCACCTCGGCTCGCCAGGACCTGAGTTTTCATACGCTCGAACACAAGTGCATCGAGCATCTAGGCATTTCTGAGCTCACGTCGGATATTATGCGAACGCTTCGCCTGCTCGGCAAGGATGGCTATACCAATGCCGCGGCGATATTGGCGGATAACAACGAATTTCCGGGCATCGACTGCGTTCGTTTTGGCGACACCGAGGACGTGCTTTTAGATCGTGAGACGACGACGGGCCTGTCTGCAATTGAGCAGGTTGATAGAGCAGTTGCCATGTTCGCGCGCTACTATCGTTATGAGCGCATCGAAGGTGTCGAGCGTGTTCAGACCGACCGGATTCCCCTCGAGGCATTCCGCGAGGCAGTTGCAAACGCTCTAGTGCATCGGACGTGGGACGTGCAAGCGAATGTTCAGGTTGCTCTGTATGATGATCGCGTCGTTGTGACTTCACCCGGGTCGTTGCCCGCTGGCTTGACGACGGAGCAATACCTGTATGGACAAATATCCGTGCTCAGAAATCCCATCGTTGCCGAGGTCTTCTTAAAGTTGGACTATATCGAGAAGTTTGGAACGGGAATTGCGCGCATCAGGCGTGCCTATCGCGATTCGATTAATCAGCCGGTCTTTGATATTCGTGGCGGCGTGGTGGCTGTCGCGTTGCCCGTTACCGATGCCTTTGAAGGGTCTGGAGAAGAGGCTCAGGTTCTTAAGGCCTTGTCGGGCGGACGAATTATGTCACGAAGTGAGATCGAGAAACAGACAGGACTGAGCCGTGCACGAACACTGTCCGCGCTCGAATCTCTGCTCAGCCGAAACGCAATCATGAAACAGGGGACAGGCCGCGCCACGAAATACGAGCGAGCGTAGTCCGAAAGACCTGTGTTACCAGGCAGGCCCCAAGTCGCGAATGGCTTGGGGCCTTTTGCATGCCGGCTGGCAATGAGCCAATTTATGTCAAGCTATAGCAACGTATGGCGCAGCTTGCGGGGTTTGCGACGGGCTGTTCCTCATCGTCCGTATAGCGCGTGCGTCGTTATTTGCGACATCGATATGCCGGGCACTCGCGCCTCGGTTGCTCCGCGGCTGTTCGCTATTTGGCGCCAAACGCCATGCGGACGAATCGCTGGGCAAACAGCTTGTTGGCGATGTTGATGACATGGCCCAAGAACAGTGCCGAGATGGCGGTGGTCACGCCAAAGCCGCCTAAGTTGTGTATACATGCCAGCGATAGCATGAGCGAGGCGGCGACATGCGAGCAGTCGAACACGACCTTTACGTCTCCAAAGCGGCGCTTGAGCTTTTCGGCAATGACCTGTACTAATCCATCGGGTGCGTTGGGGACAACGCCCATGTTGACGACGAGGCTTACGCCAAATGCGGTGACGGCGAGGGAGAGCAGCATGGTCGCAACCTGTGCGGGGAGCGCGGTGGGATGCAGCGGGTTGACCGCCATAAAGAAATCGGTGAAGCCGCCGATCAGCGTTGAGAAACAAAGTTCGAGCAAAATACGCGGCTGAAATTCGCGTCGCAAGATAGCCAATTGCGCCGCGATGTAGGCGACATAGGTAGCCGTAATCCAAAAGCCAAGCGTCTTGCCCGTGAGCATGGATAGGGTCGTAGCAAAGCACGTGAGCGCCGCAACGCCCAGACCAGATGCCGTCTGGAGGCTCATGCCGAGTGCCAGTACGGCAACGCCCGCCAGATACATCAGCATTCTTATGACGGTATGACGCCAATCGATGTCTGCGCCATGCATGATGATGAGCGGTCGCACGCTGCTGCATCCTTTCGATTGAAGGATATTTAAAGAGAAATGTCTGACCTGGGCCGGCAAAAAGAGGGTTATCGGAGGCACTGCCTCAACGGCAGAAAAGCCGGCCCCCTGGTCAGTCGTCTAGGAATGTCTCGTTGTGCCGGAATGGGACTGAAGGGCTCAACGAGACGGGAAGAAAGCAAATGGCATGGCATGGGCAATAGGATGCCAAGATGGTAGGGTGCGTCTTAGCATCCTATTACCCAGGCTTGACGAAATCGGTTTCGTTGAGATTTAGTATACGTATGGGAATCCATTTGCAAAGCGAAATAGAAGAAATTAGGTGAACGTTCACCTAATTGCAACAACTTATCGGTCAAAAGCCGAATCCCGGCCCTACCCCTCAAACATCGTCGTGGGATGGGGAATGCGATAGTATTACGTGGAGTTATTCGACAAACCGTGGGCTTCATTCGAGGGCTTTATGGAACAGCACCAGCATTATCAGAGCCTGCAAGATCAGGCATACAACGCATTGCGCTCCAAGATCATCTATGCCGAGCTCAAGCCCGGCACGCGCTTATCGGCGATCGGTCTGGAAAAGGAGACGGGAATCGGGCGCACGCCCATTCGCGAGTCCTTTGTGCGCCTGCGCGAGCAAGAGCTGGTGGAAACGCGTCCCAAAAGCGGCACCTATGTCTCAAAAATCAGCATGGAACGCGCCGAGAACGCCTGTTTCTTGCGCGAGAAACTCGAGAGAAGCGTGCTCATTAAATGCTGCTCTGCCGCCACGCCCGAGCAAAAGCATCGGCTC
>USCJ01000088.1 GCA_900553215.1 uncultured Collinsella sp. | reverse complement strand
CCCAAGGTAATAACATCGCCGGCATTGAACTCGACGCTATCGAGCGCTACCAGGCCAATACCCGCCAGGCACAACAACGCTGCACCCAGGTTATACCGGGTAAGCTTTTCACCGCTCAGGACATAGCTTGCAAACGGCACAAGGATGCAATACGTGCCGGTCAAAAAAGCGCTCTTGCCCGCCGTGGTCTGTGCCAGGCCGATCGTCTGCAAACCGTAGGCACCCCACATGAGCGCGCCCATGCCAAGCCCGACGATCAGGTTGCGGGCATTGAAATGAGCGATGATGCGCTTATGGAAAATTGCAAACATAACCAGTGATGCCGGGAGAAAGCGAACATAGACCAGCTCGAACACCGGAATGGTGTCGAGTGCGTCCTTCATAGTGGTAAAGGAGTAGCCCCAGATAATCGCCACCGAAAGCAGTAGAACTTTCCAGAACAACGGCGAGCGTGCGCCGGCACCCCGGGGAATACCACCCGCGCCCAAATCCTCACGGGCTACAGGGCTATCGGGCATGTTTTCGATTTCGTTGGCAGCGTATTGGGCCATGGAACATCCTCGCACTCAATCTGGGCGTGGTGTCCGCACGCGTATGGCTGCGTGCCGCCTCATGGTCAAATAAAAACGGGACGCGCCGGACCCCCGGCACGCCCCGCTACTGTAGCAACAACCAAGCAGCTCATGCAATTCACTCAACTAAAGCGTCGAGCCGGAAGGCCTCGATGTTCCGTCAACGCCACATTGTCGCGCTAAATCAATTTGGTCGACTCCAGCTTTTCGATGATCCAGTCGTTGGCCTTGATGACCGGGCGGCGGAAGACGACGCCCAGGCCCAGCGACGGAATCAAATAGCTCGCCAAGATACCCAGCTCAACCCAGTACTCCATATGGTAGGCGCCAGCCATGGCGGCGTGCATGGCGTTGATGCCGTGGGTAAACGGCAGGAACGGGTAGATCGCCTGGAACACGGGGCCGGTCATCTCGATGGGGAACGTACCGCCTGAACCGCCGACCTGCATGACCAACAGCACGACAGCGAGCGCCTTGCCGATATCGCCAAACGAAACCGTGAGCGTGTAGACGATATTGGAGAACACGAGACTCGCGACCCAGCCCGCCAGCACAAACTGCAGCGGGTTGTCGCATTGGATGCCAAAGAACAGGATGTCGCCCGCGCACACGAGTGTCGCCTGCAGCAGGGCCAGACCTCCAAAGAACAGGTAGCGGCCCAGGTAGATCTCGTGCAGGCGCACGGGGATCAGCTCGTTGATGAGCTCATCGTCAACCGATACCTTCATCATGGCCGCCAGCACGATCGAGCCGACCCACAGCGACAGGATCGTATAGAACGGCGCCATGGCCGAACCGTAATTGCGGATCGGATAGACCGGCTTGCGGTCGAGCGCGACGGGGCCGGAAAGCGACACGGCCAAACCCTCGGGATCGTTGCCGATCATCGTCTTGATCGTGGCAAGGTCGTCCGACATCAGGGCGCCATCGAGCTCGTCCTTAAAGGCGCTGATCTTGTCCGATGCCTCACCCAGCTGATCGGAAGCCTTGTTGACCAGCGTCGCAGCCTTGGAGAGGCCCTTTGCGAGCGAGCCAGAGGCGTCGGTCAGACCGCTCACGGCGCTATCCAAGTCACCCGAGATACCGTTCAGGGAATCCAGAACGCCCGAAATGGTCTTCTTGAGCTCCTTGGCCTTAACCGAGAACGTGGAATCGTAGTCGGACTTGGCTCCCGAGATACCCGCCTTGGCATCGGCGATGGCCTGGTCGACCTCGGCACGCGAGTTGTTGACCTCCGCCATGCCGTCCGAAAGGGACTTTGCGGTCGCCGTCAGGTCCTTCGCATTGTTGCGGTACTCCACGGCAATTCTGCCCAGCGACGTCGCAGCGGACTCGAGACCGTCTTTGAGCTTGTCATCACTCACCTGGTCGGCAAGGTTACGGAGCTGATCGGTCATCGCATCGATATCGTCAGCACGCGTATTGAGCGCCGCTGCGGCTTCGTTGAGCTGAGACACCGTAAGGTAAACATGCTGATTCGCGGCATCGAATGCCTTCGCAAGCTCGGCGGACACGTTGTCGAACGAGCCCGCGCTTCCGTCAATCGCCGCGTCAACGGCATCGTTGGCGGCCTTGAGCGCTTCCTTGGAATCATTGATGCCACTCTTGGCGTGCTCCATCAGCTGCTTCGTCGACTCATCAACGGTGCCCGTCTGCTTGAGCATGCCGCCCGCCGATGTCAGTGAATCGGACGTGGAGCTCAAAATGCCCGCGAGCGACGTCGCACTCGCCTGAACGTCCTGCAGGTCCTCGACCGAATCGCCCAGCGTCGAGGACAGATTGGCGATAAAGCTGCTCACCTGGTCGGTACTCATATAGTCGAGCAGGCTGGACACGGTCTTAAGGCCGATGGTCGTGATGGTCTTGGTAAAGGTCTCGTTGACCTGACTCTGGACGGCGCTCGAACCCTTTTCAGTCACGATCTGTGCGATGGCGTTGGCCTTCTGATTCTCATAGAACTCGATATCGGCGTGCTTCACCTCGGTCGAGAAAAGCGTCATCATGTCGGCGCTAAACGTTTTAGGGATAACGACGGCAGCGTAGTACGCGCCCGACTTAACGCCCTCAATCGCCTTATCACGGTCGTTGAGGACGACCCAGTCGAAGTTCTCGTTGCCGCGCAGGGTGGCGGTTACGTTTTCGCCCACGTTGACCTCGACGGGAATCAGATCGCTCTCGTAACCCTCATCGGTGTTGACCACTGCAATCTTAAGGTTGCCGGTATTGCCGTAGGGATCCCAGCTTCCGGCGATGTTAAACCATGCATAGAGACATGGCACGATGATCAGGCCCATCACGACGACCATGCCGATCACGGAGCGAGACACGTTTTGGACATCGCGCTTAAACAGGTGCAGGATGTTTTTCATTTATGCCTCACCTCCTTTAGAGTGCTTGCCAAGCGAGGTGGTGTCCCCGTCGTTTCCGTTTACGTTGTCAGCGCCGTCGGCATCTTGAGCCTTACGATGCGCACCGATATGCGACAGACGGCTCGTAGGCTGTTCGCCTCCCTTGGCGCCACGCTCGCTGGCGTTGAGACCAAACATGCGACGGGCGGCAGGGATGGCAGCCGTGTGCTCGCGCATCTCGCGGCGAAGGTCCTCGTCCGAAAGCGCCGAGATACGCATCTGGGTATTGAGGCTCGCACGGATGTATTCGATGTTGATGAGCCAGCCGCAGATGGCGATAACCGAAATGATCCAGATAACGAGCAGGATGATCTTGCCGTTATTGTCGATATCGAGCACCGTCGAAAGCACAAAGAGCAGAACCTGCACGCCTACCACGGCGGCAAAACCGCCCTTGATGTAGTACGGGTAGCGATGCTCAAACGCCACGGCATGATCGAGCAGCTCGCGACGGTACGAATCCGAATCGAGCATGACGCGCATGGCCGTGCGCAGCGAATAGCGCTGGCGCGGCAGGTCGTTGGACTCGCAGATCATGAGGCCCGTCGTGGAAAGCTGCTTGTCAAAGAGCAGGTTGAGGTTGAGCAGCAGCGGACGCAGCTGCAAGCCAATAAAGAGTGCGATGGCAAGGAACACGCCCAGGATGCACAGGTTGAACAGGTAGTTGAACGAATACATGCCACCGACGGTCTCGCGCAGCAGGTTGATGCCATAGGTGAAGGGCAGCAGCGGATGCAGCCATTGGAAGAAGCCGGGCATCATCTCGATGGGATACATGCCCGACGAGCCGGGGATCTGCACAATGACGAGGATGACGCCAATGGCTTTACCGATATGCTTAAACGTGGTGGACAGCGCATAGATGATGTTGACGTAGGTGAACGAAATAGCGATGCCGCCCAGTACAAAGAGCAGCGGATTGACGCACTGAACGCCAATGACCAGATCTCCCACCGTAACGATGATGGCCTGCAACGCACCCAGGATCACCAGCAGCAGCCAGCGGCCAAAGTAGCCCTGACGCGCCGTAAAGCTACCGATGCCCTCGCGGTCGACCTCGAGTTTATAGATAGCGATGAGTACATAGCCGCCTACCCACAGCGCCAGATTGGTGTAGAAGGGCGCGATGCCCGAGCCAAAGCTCTTGACCGGATAGATTGACTTGGACGTCAGCTCAACCGGAGATGCCATGAAATCTGCCACGTCATTGACGTCGACGTCCATGAGGTCGGCTAACTCGCCCATAGACTCAGAGGTCTGCAGCGCCGCAATGTCATTGGCGGCGGTCGCTAGCTTGTCCTGAACCTTGGCAAGGGAGGCGTCGGTTTGGGACAGCGTGGTCTTTGCCTGCTTGAGCGTGGCGTCGAGCTGCGCCAGCGTGCCGCGCGCGCTCGCTATCGTGGGGGTCATACCCGACACAATGCCGGTCAAATCGCCCGAAACGGCGGCAAAGGAGTCAAGCGCGCTCGAAGCCTTCGGAAGTGCGTTCTGACCCAGATCGGTCTGAGCCTGACCGAGGTTAGCCGTACCGGTCTGAATTGCCGCGTTGAGTGCGTTGCTCGCGTTCGAGATTGCCGTAGCGTCGTTTGCCATGGCGCTCGACTGTGCAGAAAGGCCATCCTTGATGCTCTGCAGCTTCTGGTTTTGCTCGCGAAGCGAATCGATGGTCGATACAATGCGCGCGTCAATTTCCTCGGAACCTGTCGACGTGTCATTAACGAGAATCTCCAAGTGCCCGATAACGGCCTTATTGTGATCGATCGTCGCCTGGAGAGACTCGAGCGAGTTGTCGATGCGGGTGGTCGTAGATGTGACCGTACCCGTTAGCTTGCCAATCGCAGCGTTCGCGGAGGCTGACGTCTTGGTGAGTGCAAGGCTACCTTCCGAGAGTGCCTTGGAGAGCGAGGTGATAGAGTTGCCCGCCGTGGCGCGAGCCTCGCCCAGCAGGTCGTTGCCCTGGGAGATTGCCTGCGTCAGCGACGGTGCCTGACCTTGCAAGCCGGCAAGCGCCGCATCAGCCGAGGCGATAGCGCCACTCGTCTTATCGATGGCGGCATTCATATCGCCAATCGAATCGCGCACCTCACCCAAGGTGTCGGATGCCTCGGACACCGAACTTGTCAGCGAGTCCTGAGTCTGGGTTGCCTTGTCCTTTAAATCGACACCGGCATCCTTGGCGATACTGGCAACAGTCTCGCCCACCGTGGAGACAAACTCCGAGTTGATCTGCTCCTCGATGGTGTTGGCACCGGTATCGGTGACCTTGGGCGCAATGGCGCTCTTCTTCTCATTGACGTAATAGGTGAGCTTCGGCTGATGGTAATTGCCATCGAGCATCGAGACAAGATTGTCGGAGAAGTTCTTGGGGATTACGATCGCCGCGTAGTATTCCCCGCTCTCGACGCCCTCTTTGGCATCGGCAGCCGAGTCGACGAAGGTCCAGCCCAGCTGATCGTTTTCCTTGAGCTGGTCGACCACCTTATCGCCTGCATTGAGCTCGCCCACCAAGTCATTCTGGGTGCCCTGATCGTTGTTGGCGATGGCAATCTTGATACCTTGGGTGTTTCCGTACGGATCCCAGTTTGCCACGATGTTGTACCAGGCATACAGCGAGGGAATGACGCACACGCCCAAGGTAACCACCAGGGCGACGGGGTTCATAAGCAGTCGCTTAATGTCGCGCTTAAATATCGCAAAGGAGACCTTTGCGTTGGATAGTTTGCTGCCGAGACTCACGCTTGGACCATCCATCCTGTCGTTGAATCAAATCGTACTATCAAAAACCATTGTACGTAGGCGCTTTAGCGTCTCGAAGCACAATGGTATTGAGTTTTGCGGGTAGCAATATACTACGAAGATTAGTTAACGTACAGTTGTACAGTATCTCAAATTTCAGCAGGTCACAAAACCACAACCCGCACAAATTAACAATCCGAATAGTCATCGGGGGCGTTCTTAAACGACCAGTCAAACAAGAACGTCCCCAACGACTAGTTTGAACCCGTCCCCAAGGGATCATTATTGGACCGTCGATGTTTTGGTAATGCCAGCGAGCGGTCACCAGAGCGAACAAATTGGCATGAAAAGAGGACGGCATAGACCTTCTGGTCATGCCGTCCTCTTTGAATGACAAGTTGTCGCTCTGG
>USCJ01000087.1 GCA_900553215.1 uncultured Collinsella sp. | reverse complement strand
CGGGCCTAGAAGCTCCGAGCTCCAGAAGCCGTACGCTCGTCTCGGGCGTGTTGGTCGAACGTTCCAGCGTAAAGGACCTGCGGGCGTAGGGTTTTTCGGCCCGTTCGTCTCAATCTGTAACAGTTAGGACCGAAAAACTCAGCTAAATATTACAGATTGAGATATTTCTGCTCGGGCGTTCTGTTTGTCTCGATCTGTAACAGCTAGGATCCAAAAACTCGGCTAGATGTTACAGATTGAGATGAACAGGAGGGCGGGTGCGGTCTAAACAAAATGGCCCGCGCATCACGCATCGATGCACGGGCCATTTTTTGTCTGCGAGCGGCAGGTGGCGTCAGCGTCTTATGCCTTGAGGTTTTCCTCGATCCAGGCGACGGCACCCTTGGGATCCTTAGTGAGGTCGATGTACTGTTTGCCCTTGGGCGACAGCAGCGTGATGCCCAGGCGGTCGGTGTCGGCCTTCATCTCGTTGTAATAGGTGCGAACCTGCGGAGCCAGGACGATGACGTTGTACTGGTCCATGATGGCGTAGTGGCTGCCGTAGGCACCGGCGTTGGCGGTAATGTCGATGCCCAGCTCGTCGGCGCCTTCCTTAAGCGCGTTGGCGAGCAGTGCAGAGGTGCCGGCGCCAGCGCACAGAACCAGAACCCTCAGATCCTTGCCCTTAAGGGCGGACGGAGCTGCGGAGGCCTCGGTGGCAGAAGCGGTCTCGACAACAGGAGCCTCAACGGCGGGGGCGGCAGCGGTCTTGACGGCCTTGGTCTCCTCGGCCTCTTCTTCGGCCAGGGTCTCGGCCTCCTGCTTGCACAGGACGTTGTCGTAGGCCTTGCAGAACGGGTAGTAGATCAAGAAGTCAACGACCAGCAGGACGACAACCAGGACCAGAGAGATCGGCTGGAAGTTGGTGTCGATGAAGGTGCCGATCGGTCCGGGGAGTGCCCACGGCATGGCATAGATAAAGCCGTTCATGCCCAAAAAGTCGATGAAGAACTTACCAATGAGGACGTTGGCCACGGGGGCAAACAGGAACGGGATCAGGAAGTACGGGTTGAGGATGATGGGCGCGGCGAACAGCAGCGGCTCGTTGACGGCGAACATCACGGGTACGACAGAGGCTTTGCCGACGGCCTTGAGCTGCTTGGAGCGCATAAAGAGCAGGAAGATGATCGGGACAATGAACGTGGCGCCGGTGCCGCCGAGTTCGCCGATGTAGTTACCGAAGTTCTCGGTCAGGGCGAGGGCGGGGTGACCGCCGGCCTGCAGCGTGGCGAGGTTGGTGGTGATGTTGCCAAACAGCGCGGCGTTGAGGGCAGGCTTAACGACCGAGGGGCCGTGGATGCCCATGAACCAGAACAGCGGGATCATGAACCAGATGAGGGCGAGGCCGGCGTAGGAATCGGCAGCGGCGAACAGCGGGCTCACCAGCGTGGAGATGACGTTGGCAAACGGGACGGCCAAGCAGGTGCGGCAGATAACGTCGATGACGGCGACAAACAGGATGGAGAAGCTGAAGGCGAAGATGTCGCGGAAGTTCTGGGCGATGGCGCCGGGGACTTCTTTGGGCAGCTTGATGGTGATGTCTCGCTTAATGCAGAAGGCATAGATGTTGACCGTGGCAAATGCGGCGACAAAGGAGCTCAGCAGGCCCTTGGTGCCCATGTTGTCGGTAAAGAACACCGAGACATCGGCGCCGTCGATCTTGGCACTCGTCTGGGTAACGGCCAAGATGAGCATAGCGCACATGGCGGCGACCATGGTGCTCGTGGCGTTGATGGCCTTGCCGGCAGGCATGCGGCGGTTCTTGGAGCCGGTCAGCGCGCTTGCGGTGGTGCCGGCGACCATGATGCCCACGACGCCCATCGTGAAGTTGTAAACCTTGTTGCAGAAGTTCACGACGTCGACGTTCCACCAGTCGGGCAGCGTAAAGCCGCCGACCGTGGCGACAACGCCCGGCAGGGTCGAAATAAGCAGGAAGACAGAAGAAGACAGGATGATGGGCATTGCTGCCAAAAAGCCGTCTTTAATGGCCTGAAGGTAGATGTTCTTAGAGACCTTGTCGAAGTACGGCTGACCTTTCTCCAAGAACTTAACGATCGATTCCATAGTTCACGCTCCTCTTTGCATGAAATCTTAATGGCATGGACGTTGAAAACCTATATGGTCTCCCGCTTGCTAAAAGCCCGGGTGCAGGCGGGGTCGGTCCCAGGGGGAGAGAGGGGAGCGGCTGGGTTTGTATCGCATAGGGCCGCTCCCTTCTCGGGGGAAAGCGAGGCGATGCGCTACTGCGCGTCCGCCATAGTGTCGGCGAGCTCCTTGTACCAGAGTGCCGACTGCTTGATGTAGCGTTTTTGCGTGTCGAAGTCGATGTAGAACAGGCCGTAGCGCTTGTTATAGCCATTGGCCCACGAGAACTGGTCCTGCAGGCTCCAGATAAAGTAGCCCTGGACGTCGACGCCCTCGGCGCGCGCCTGGAGCACCTTCTCCATGTGCTGGTCGACAAAGTCGATGCGCTCGGGATCGGCGACGATGCCGTTTGCGTCGGGCTCGGGGTCCTTGTGGCCCAGGCCGTTTTCGGTGATATAGATGACGGGGAGGTTGGGATAGGTGGCGCTGATGTGCTTGAGCGTGTCGTAGAGGCCTTGCGGGTAGATGAGCCAATCCCAGTCGGTGGTGGGGATACCCGGCATATCGACCTGCTGCCCGACGCCCTTAAACTTAAAGCACGAGGTGCCCTTGTCTCCGGTGCCGTTAAAGCTGTTGGTGGACTCGCCATCGTAGGCGGCGATAAACGCCGACTGATAGTAGTTGAGGCCGAACATATCGTTGCGGGGCGCCGCCTTGGCGAGCTCCTCCATGTCGCTGTCCTCAACCGTAAGTGTGGCGTTGTTGGCACGCAGAATCTCGTTGATGAGTGAGAGGGTGCGCGCGGAGTAGTGACCCAGGAAGGCGCCGTCCATGATGAAGTCGGTGTAGAAGGCGTTGTACAGGTCGGCGGCGTGCTGGTCGGCGGGCGAGTCGGTGGCAGGATATGCCGGCGTCAGGACGTTGACCATGCCAATGCGTCCGCCCAGGTGCTCGGTCTCGTCAAGATCCTTATACAGGTTGACGGCGCGGGCGTGGGCAACGAGCTCGTTGTGCTGGCTCTGGATGCCGCTCGTCACATCAAAGTGATGGTTGGGCGGGAAGTTGCCTTGGATGTATTGGGAGTGCGAGAGGCTGATGAGCTCGTTGATGGTGAACCAATTCTTGACCTCGCGGAACTCGCGGAAGCAGAACTCGGCATAGCGCACATAGGCGTCGACGGTCTTGCGGTTGAGCCAGTCGCCCTGGTTGAACAGGGCGGCGGGGGAGTCAAAGTGATGCAGGGACACATAGGGCTCGACGCCATACTTTTTGCAGCAGGCGAACAGCTCGTGGTAGTGCTTAACGCCCTCGGCGAGGGGTTCGGCATCGTCGCCGTTGGGGAAGATGCGGGTCCAGGCGATGGACACACGAATGGCGTTGAGTCCATGCTCGGCAGAAAGGCGGATATCCTCCTCGTAGCGGTTGTAGAAATCACTGGCCGGGTCGGGCAAAAAGCGACCCTGGGCGACAAGGTAATCGTCCCACATGGTCTTACCCTTGCCTGCCACCTTCGTGGAACCTTCCGTTTGGTACGCGGCGGTTGCGGCGCCCCAAACAAAGCCCTTCGGCAGCTGCTGTACGCGGTTTAGCAAAGACATATGCATACATCCTCTCGTCTCGCTGTTCGATATTGTGCGTTTGCGCTCAGGAGGCTCCCTGGTTAGCGTTCAGCGGTGAAAAAGCCCGATAAACACTATCTTAAAATGATTAGAACCAAAATGAGCACGTGAACATTTGACAATGAGCACGTTAACATCCGGCTGGGATGTATAGAAACAAAACAACTTCAAACAGCTGCGAACGGTTGTATTTGTTCGGTAAGCGGTTTTGATTGACAGAAGTTTTCATGTTGTGGTATATGGCTCGGGTATCATGAGCACGTTATCAATGTATGTACGATGCGCCATGGGCGCGGGGAATAGTTGGGAAACAGGTTAGCGTGGAAGGCATGGATCAGCAGACAAGGAATGGTCGTTCGGCGAGCGCGGCAGAGGTTGCGGCGCTCGCTGGCGTGAGCCGCCAGACTGTGTCTCGCGTGGTCAACGGTATGCCCAACGTGACGGAAAAGACGCGCAAGCGTGTGCTGGCCGCCATGGAAGAGCTGGGCTTTCGTCCCAATTTTGCTGGAGCGGCGTTGCGCGGCGGGTCGTATCGTTCTATTGGCCTGTGCATGTACAACATCACACGTGTCGGTAACCTGGCGACGCTCGAGGGTATCATGCAAGCGGCGCGCGAGCATGATTTTGCCGTCACTATGATCGAGATGGGCGGCGACAAGCCCTATGCACTTGCCGATGCCTCGCGCCGCATGGTCGAGCGACCCGTCGACGGCATGATTCTCAACATGAACCGCATGGCTCCCGATTTTGAGGAGTTTGTTCCCCAGCCGGGAGTGCGAACGGTCATCCTGTCCATGTATGCGCATCCGCGCTGCACGACGATCGACTCCGACCAGTATGGTTCGTGCGAGCTGTTGACCAATTATCTGCTGGAACATGGTCACTCGAATATGCGGTTTGTGGCGGGTCCGGAAAACTCGATTTCCTCGCGTTTTCGTGAGGCGCGATACGCTGGGTCGTGCTCATGTCGATGCCGCTCCGATGCTGCGTGGCGATTGGAGTGCGGACAGTGGGTACGCCATGGGCGAGCGGATTGCGGCCGAGGTGCTTGCCGGCGGGTCGCAGACGCCGACTGCCGTGCTTGCGGCAAATGACCAGATGGCGCTGGGCGTTATCGCCGCGCTCGAGAACGCGGGCCTGTCCGTGCCCGACGACGTGAGCGTGGTTGGTATCGACGACGCACTCGAGGGACTTGTTCCTCACAATCGGCTGACGACGCTGCGATTTGATTTGCGCGGTGTCGGTAAGCTTGCGTTTGAGGCGGCGATTGGAGAGAGCTCGTCTATCGAGGCGATTCATGTGCCGAGCACGCTGGTCGAACGCTCGACTGTTAGGGACATACGGGGTTAGGTCCTACTCCGTCTGTCTCGATTTGTAACAGGTAGACGGTCAAAAGCGGGCTACGTGTTACAGATTTAGATTCTTCGGAAAGAGCAATCCTGTTCGTCTCAATCTGTAACAGCTAGGACCCAAAAACTCGGCTAGATGTTACAGATTGAGACAAACGGACCCCGAACCGCCCAAAAAGGCCGGGGGCGGCGCGCCGTGTGACGTGCCGCCCCCGGCTGAGAAATGGGGACAGGTTATGTGGGCGGTGCAACTCCGCCAACCGCTCGCCGCAAGCCGCTAGTCCAGACGACGGGTCTGCGCCACGTGCTTATACCAGTAGGCGCTTGCCTTGGGCGTGCGCTTCTGGGTTTCAAAGTCAACGTAGAAGAAGCCGTAACGCTTGTTGTAGCCATTGGTCCAGGAGAACTGATCCTGCAGGCTCCACAGGAAGTAGCCGCCTACGTTGACGCCAACCTCCATGGCCTTGAGCAACCAGCGCAGGTGCTGCTCGATGTAGTCGATGCGCGGCTGGTCGTCCACAAAACCGTCCTTGTAGGGGTCCTTGTAGCCCATGCCGTTCTCGGTGATGAAGATCTGCTTGTAGTTGGGGTAGCGCTGCTTAATGTAGACGAGCAGATCGAACAGGCCCTCGGGATAGATGATCCAGTCCCAGTCGGTGGTGGGGATACCAGGCTTGTTCACATGCTCGCCAATACCCTTAACGCGCCAGCGGCCGGTGCCCTTCTCGCCCGTACCGTTGTGGTGCAGGTCGTTCTCGCCATCGTAAGCCTTCAAGAAGCGGCACTGGTAGTTGTTAACGCCCAGGTAGTCGTTGTAGAGCGCGGCCTCGCGCATAATCTCGAGGTCCTCGTCCAGGATCTCGATGGTGCCGCCCGAGATGGCGGCCAAGCGGTTGGCGCACTCGAGGGTGTCGGGCGCGTAGTCGCCGCGGAAGGTAGCGTCGAGCAAAAACTGGTTCTGCAGCACGTGCTCGTTGTTGGCGGCCTTGATGGCAGTCTGCAGGTTGCGGGCATCGTTCAGTGCGTCGAAGATGCGGATGACGTC
>USCJ01000086.1 GCA_900553215.1 uncultured Collinsella sp. | reverse complement strand
GAACTTCTGACCTCTTCCGTGTCAGGGAAGCGCTCTCCCCCTGAGCTAAACGCCCGATCAAGGGTGCGCGAGTGCGCACGGAATAATATAACGGAGCTCCCACCCAGTGGCAAGAACTATTTTTTAAAAAGCGGCGATTTGCGACCCTATCCGCCCCGATGCAGCGCGAACAGCACGTGGAAAGTTGCGTTTGTACCCCCGATGAACTGCACATTCGCGTAAAATAACTCCATTATGGGCAAATGGTGTCCAGGTAGTTTACAACGCGGCAAATGGGGGAGGGGCATGTCGGACGCGCGTTCGCTGCAAAAACAGTTCAATCGCATGCTCGCCACGTTGCTGGTGGCCCTTGCTGCTGCCGGAGCCGTAACATATGCCTGGTACATCTACAACGCCAACCGCCACATCACCGATGTCAAGATGGCCGCGGGCACGGGCGTGACCTTCCTCATCTCCAACGAGTACGACGGCGAATACAAGACCAACGCCGGCCTGAGCTTTTCGGGCCTGCTCGATCCCGTCTCGACCGACAACGTGCTCAACGGCTTCCAAAAGGTAACGGGCTTTACCGGCGGAACCACCCAGGACTCGCTCTTTGCCAGCATGTTTGGCGCCGCCGAGCACTCCGACTACTACAAGACCTCCCTGTACCTGGCTACCAATTCGGCCGCGACCGACGTGTACCTGTCGGGCATCGATTTTACCGAGCAGGACCCGGCAAGCCCCATCTCCACCGCTCTGCGCGTGGGGCTGGTTACCTATGCTCCGGGACAGGGCGACACCGTTACGGGTCAGTATATCTTTGAGGTCTCGGGCGAGCACAATCCCCAGGCGCGCTACAACACACTCGACGGCAAGGATGCCGGCGAGAACGAGCAAAATCACCTGGTGCTCGACAGCACCCGCTCCGATGGAACAACGGTTCATTTTGACCAGCTGACTAGCGCAAACTTTTGCGACTATAACGAAGACACCGGCATCGTGAGCCTCAAGGAGGCCACGACCAAGATCTGCAGCCTGCCCGCCGCTGCCGAGGGCGCCAACCGCAGCACGCCCGTGCGCGTGGATGTGTACGTGTGGCTGGAAGGCTGCGACCCCGACTGCACCAACAACCTGGCCGCCACCAGCCTGCAATCTCTGGCGCTGCGCTTTGCCGGCAAGCGTTCGTAAGGGGGCTGGACATGAGTGCATCGAACATCAAAGACATCCTGGGTTCGCGCCGTCGCATGGTTGCCGCGGCCGCATGGATGTTGGTGCTGGTAACCGCCTTGAGCGCCGCCACCTACGCCTGGTTTAGCAACTCGCGCTTCACCAACGTGACGCCCGTGGTGCACACGGTAAGCGACGAGAGCTCCGACCTGCAGATTGGCCTTTCGGCCAACGGGCCCTGGGACACGACGGCAACGCTTGCCGCCGCCGACAAGACACTCTATCCCATCTCGACGGCAGACCTTTCCCGCTTTTGGCGCGGCACGTTCCAAAACGCCGCCGGCGTTACGACCGACTACGCCGACTGCACCGCGCAGCTGGACGACTACGCCCTTTCGGGCACGCTGTACCTTAAGGGCAGCGATAGCGCGCTCAACGTGTACCTGTATCAGGGCCAGATGAGCGTGACGAACGACCCGCAGCTGCTGGCCGCGCTGCGTCTGGGCCTGGTCATTACAACTCAGTCGGGCACGCAAACGCATATCTTTACCTGCGATGATCTGGGCAATACCGCGGGCGCCACCAGTAGGCGCACCACCGCGCAAGACGGCGCGGTCGTAGCGGGTGCCGCCTCGGGCTGGAGCTACACCGCCGACCCGGCCCGCGCTATTAGTTCTTACAGCATGGATGGCACCGGTGACACGCCCACGCCGCGCGCGGGCGCCACGCCCATCTGCACGCTGGCCGCCAACGAGGTGGCAAGCGTTCGCTACGTTGTATACATGGAAGGCTGCGACGCCAATTGCATCGACGAGGCCCAGGCCCGCGATGTGGTGCTGCAGCTTGCCTTTGCTGCGGCCAAGGCGTAAGGGGGCGAGCGACGTGAAAGATCAGAAGCGCATGCCAGCAGATAGCTGCGAGGCCAAAACCCAGAGCGAGAGCCCCGCGGTTCCCTCCAGCGTAGCCGCCGAGTGCCAGGTCCTCGAGGGCGCTGCCGCCCGCCGCCACGCTCGCCACGCGCGTGCCTACATCGCGCTCGTTATGGTGGCGCTCGCCGCCACCTTGGGCGCCGCGACCTACGCCTGGTTTACCAACAACATGAAGGTCAACACCAATTCGGTGAGCGTGCACAGCGACACGTCCAAGCTGGTGCTGGAGCTGGGCGACGCCGATCGCGGCAGCTGGTCGCAGCAGGGCGATGTTTCCCTGACTTCCAATGCGGCTGGCGCCGTGACGCTCTACCCGGTCTCGACCTTCGATCTCAACGGCTTTGCTGCCTGCGCGCAAAACAACTCCGCCGGCGATGCCACGGTGTTTGAGCAGGCAAAAGACAACGGCTCCGCGTTCTACCACGGCTGGATCGACCTGCGCCCCACCATTACCGGAACGGGCGCCAGCAAAGTAAAGGGTAAGGTCAGCTTGTATCTGGCCGAGTCGTTGGTTCCCCAGGGTGCCGATGCCGAGCTGCTGCGCGCGGCCCGCGTGGGCATAAAGATCTCGAGCGGCAACCAGGTGCTTGCCACCAACATCTTTGAACTCGACGGCTCCGATAGTGGTCACCGCGCCGAGCACCCGGCGACTGCCCCTGCAGGCCTGGCGGGCTACACCGAGGGCATGCTCCTGGGCTGGCAAAACGGCCAGCTCGCTTGCGGCACCAACGTGACGCAGGACCCTGCCGCTTTTACGTTGGACACGAGCGAGACGGCCACGCGCCCGCAAAACGCGCTCGCCACGCTGGGGCTTGGCCAGACCTATCGTTTGGACATCTATTACTACATCGAGGGCACCGACCCCGATAGCGCCGACTATCTGTATCAGGATCCGGGCACCTTGCACCTGGCGCTCTTTGCGACCTTGGACGGTGAGTAGCAATGGCACGCGTCACGCCCGACAACCGCCGCCCGACCACCGGCGCTCCGGTTGCCGCGCCCACCGATATCGACCTGCGCCGCAAGCTCACTACCACCGTGGTGCTGGTGCTGTTTGCGCTGGTGGCGATAGCCATGGCAACCTTTGCCTGGTTTTCCATCGCCGATAGCGCCAAGACCCGCATGCTCATGATCGACGCCAACGCCGACGGCTCGCTGCGTTTTGACCTGGACGGGCATGCCGCGTTCGACGAATACGTGCACAGCCTGGGTTTTGATCAGATCCCGGCACGCATTGCCAGCGAAAAGGGCGTGGACATCGACGCGTCCAAGCTCAAGCCCGTCACCACGAGCGACTACCAGACCTTCACCTTCGAGGACGGCTCCACCGATCCCGCCACCGGCGCCTACCTGGAGTTTACGCTGCACTTTATGAGCAGTACGGACCTGCGCGTTCGCCTGACCGGGCAGGATGGCGATGGCGGCGTGTCCGGCACGCGGTTTAGCTCCGATACACAGGGCATGGCCAGTGCCATGCGTATGAGCTTTACCGCCGATGGTCGAACGTGGGTCTACAACCCTAACGGGGGCGGCGGTTCATCTGGCTCGGCCACCGTCTTTGGGCTCGACTCGGGTGCTGCCACCGCGGCCAGCGACATGTTCGACCTGATAACAGAAACGGACAAGCCGGTAACCGTTCGCATATGGCTCGAGGGAACGGACCCAAATTGCACTAATATGCTAAAGGGAGCTAACTATTCGGTATCGATGCGCTTCGAGGGCATCGAGGAACAGTAGATATGCACGGCGGCCACCGGGCCGCGCACGACCTAGACAGACACGGTAGTAAGGGACATTATGCAATCTGTTAAAAAAGTCGCATCCATCGCGCTGAGCGTTGTCATGTGGATCATCATCCTGGTGGCGGCCCTGTATGCGTTTACCACGCTCGCCACGCGCGAGGACGGCAGCGTCTCTGACATCGCCGGCTTCACCCCGCTCGCCGTGCAGTCCGACTCCATGGCTCCCACGTTTAACAAGGGCGACCTCATCTTCATCAAAAAGTGCGACACCTCCAAGCTCGAGGTGGGCGACATCGTGACGTTCCATACCATCATCGACAACGAGTACGCGCTCAACACGCACCGCATCGCCGCCATCGACGAGGTCAACGGCATGCGCAGCTTTACCACCAAGGGAGATAACAACGACGTGGCCGATACGCACATCATCAGCGACGGCGACATCGTGGGCAAGTACGTGTTTGCGTTGCCTCAGATGGGCAAGGTCATGGACTTCCTGTCCAGCTCCATGGGCTTCCTCATTGTGATTGTGCTGCCCATGCTGTTGTTCTTTATCTACCAGGTGTATCACCTCATCGTGGTGGGCATGAACCTTAAGCGCGCCATGGCCGAGGAGGACCGCCTGGCCGCCGCGGCTGCCATCGTGGACGCCGAGGGCAAGGGTGACACTACCGTCACGGCCGATAAAGCCGCCGAGCAGCTCGCCCAGGCCGAGGCTAAGCTCGAGGAAGCCCGTCGTTTAAAGGCCGAGGCCGAGGCGGCGATGAACGCGACCAAGCAGGAGGGTACCGACGGTGAGTGAGTTTCTGGGATTTGCCTGGGAGCTGCTGGCAAAGGTTGTCTACAACGTCGTTGCCGTTGTGAGCTCCATCCTTAACCTGCTGGTGTTTGGTTGGGTTGAGTACTTCAACATCTTTATGACCTACTTCACCACGTTTGACCTGGTGGGCAAGATCGGCGCGGTCATTCTGTTTGCCATGCTCATCGCGGTCCCCGTGCTGATCGTGGCCATCCTGGTCCACCGCTACCGCATCAACCGCCGCCTGCATCGCGACGACACGTCCAACAAGGCGCTCTATCGCGAGATCGGCCGCCTGAACAAGCAGGTGCTCGACCTCATGGACGAGAAGAACAAGCTGCTGGCGCTCAAGGTCAATGCCATGGGCGGCACCAAGCAGATTCCGTACGTGGGTGCCTCGGCCCTGGCCGACGACCACCTGCCCACGGTGGGCAACGTGGTGGGCGCCGCTGCGGGCGCCGGTGCGGCTGCTGGCGAGGGCGCTGCGGCGACGGCCGTCATGTCGGGCAACGCGTCGCTCGCGCTCGATGGCGAAGGCGTCAAGGATGCCGCGGCCGCCATGGCCAAGGCGACCGTCGAGGCCAAGACCCTTGCCGAGGAAAAAGAAATCGCCCAGGCCAACCGCTTCCCCAAGCTGTCCCTGGTGGACCTTAAGTACCGCGACTGGGAATCGCCGGTCTACGACGATGCCATCTCGCTGGAGGACTTTGTCGACAGCTTCCGCGCGTTTGCGTGCAGCCAGATGAAGCTCTACTACACGCCCGAGATCATCCGCCGCTTTGTGGCCGGCATGGCCGCCTCCAAGCTGCTGATCCTGGAGGGCATCTCGGGTACCGGTAAGACGTCGCTGCCCTACAGCTTTAGCCGCTACTTGGACAACCCCGCGACCATCGTTTCGGTGCAGCCGAGCTTCCGCGACCGCACCGAGGTGCTGGGCTACTTCAACGAGTTTTCCAAGCGCTTTAACGAGACCGAGTTCCTCCGCGCCGTGTATGAGGCGGGCCTTCGCCAGGACCCGTCCATGATCGTGCTCGACGAGATGAACCTCGCCCGCGTGGAGTACTACTTTGCCGAGATCCTGTCGGTGCTCGAGATGCCCAGCCACGACGAATGGGTGCTCGACCTGGTGCCCACCCAGTGGGCCGCCGACCCCAAGGCCCTGCACGACGGCAAGCTCACCATTCCCGACAGCCTGTGGTTTATCGGCACGGCCAACAACGACGACTCCACCTTTACCATCACGGACAAGGTGTACGACCGCGCAATCCCCATCGAGCTCAACGAGCGCGCCGACGCGTTTGAGTGCGAGCCGCACGAGCGCGTGCACGTGACGGCCGATCACCTGCAGTATCTATTCCA
The DNA here is from genome assembly GCA_900553215.1 of uncultured Collinsella sp. Taxonomy (GTDB): domain Bacteria; phylum Actinomycetota; class Coriobacteriia; order Coriobacteriales; family Coriobacteriaceae; genus Collinsella. The sequence continues at coordinate 353 of USCJ01000086.1, read as the reverse complement.
AAAGGCCAAGGTCGAGTATGTGATCGACGAGGAGCTGCTCCAGAAGATGCACAAGCTGGACCAGTACCTGCAGACCCGCTTTAAGCTGGCCTTTGGTAACCGTATCATCAAGCAGATGTACGACTTTATCCCCGTGTACGTGGCGTGCGGCGGCACCGAGCTGGGCGGCATGGACTACATCATCGCCCGCAAGGTGCTCAAGAAGTTTGAGTCCATGAACGTGAGCTTTGTGCGCGACGAGATGAAGGGCCTGATCGAGTACATTGAGAAGACCTTTGGCGAGGGCGGTCTGCCCGATTCCGTCATGTACCTGCAGCGGATCCAGAATTTCTACTAATGTCGTAAGCGCGGGG
>USCJ01000085.1 GCA_900553215.1 uncultured Collinsella sp. | reverse complement strand
TAGGCTTACTTTTCATGAATCTGCTTGCCGCAAAGATGTTCAATCGAAATCTCGTAGAGCTGGACGCCCTTTATGTCTTTGGCGATCTCCTCCTCGACTTCTTCGGCAGAAGGGTAGTACTTAAGCGCGAGCTGACGGACTTTGTCCTCGATAAACGCGGGCGCTTCATCTACCAGGCGACAACGACCAAAGACAACGGTACTCATAACGTAGGGAGCCCAGTCGCCGTCCTTGTACCACACGTTGCCGTAAACGGTAAAGCAGACTTTATCATCATGCCTGAGTGAATCGACCTTGTGGCCAGCCTTGGCGCCATGGAAATAAATCTTGTCGTGCTCGGCGTCAAAGAAGTAGTTGACGGGAATGGCATAGGGGTAGCCATCATCGCCGTTGACGGCAAAGACGCCGCGCTTGCAGGTAGCGAGCAGTTCGCGCGCTTTCTCGTCGGTGATGGCGCGTTTCTTTCGACGTAAGGGCCTAAACATCGTTGGCTTCCTTTCTACTGCGCATGGTGGTTGAGCACAAACTATAGCGAAACAGCCCCATTTTTCTTGATACAGGCGAGTATGTTTTTGAGCTTGCTAAAGTCGAGCGGTTTGGGCAGATGGGCGTTCATGCCGGCGTCGTGTGCCGCCTTGGCCGCGCGGGGAATCGTCTGCTCGTAGATGGGGAAGAGCGTGCCCATGTTGAGATAGATGGCGGCGCCGCCGGCAACGAGCGCCTCGCCCTCGTCGGGCAGATAGACCATGGCGGCCGAACCGCCCACGGCGAGCTGCGCGTTGGCGACAAAGTCGATCGTCACCGTGTTGGTGATGGAGCCGGCCATCGGATTGGTGGCTCGAATCTCCTCTACGGCCTTGACCATATGTTGCTTAAGCTGTTCCGAATCAATCACTGCACATGCCTCCTTGGCATAGAAAAGGGGCGCTGTGCATAGACAGCGCCCCTGTAAAGGCGGCATGCTCCCTACGCCAGCATTAACTGACAGGTTCAAAGGATTGGGCCCTATGCCCTCTCAGCCTTGTGGTTTGCACCGCCGGCACTCCCGCATCGAATCTGTTGTTCCCTATACTAGCGCACCTGCCAATATGGGACAGGTTTATTTTGGCAGGTGGCAACAGGGGCGCTGCATTTTCCCAGATAAAACCTGCCAAGATAACCCTGTCCCTTATTGGCAGGTCGTTACAATAGACGGGATAAAGAATGACCGAGGGGACCTTATGATCAAACTTGTGCTGACCGATATGGACGATACGCTGATTCCTGCTGGACACGATGGCGCCAGCGACTGCGCCATCGAGGGCATTCATGCCATGCAGGCGGCGGGCCTGCATTTTGGCCCGGTTTCGGGTCGCCAGCCGTCCGCGATGAGCTGGATGTTCCGCAATCGCTCCGAGTGCTTCTCGACCGGTGCGTTTTGCAACGGCCAGGTGATGTTTGTCGATGGCGAGGCGGTTGCCTCGCGCGCAACTGATAACGATGCCCTTATGCGCCTGGCCGACTACCTGGAGCAAGAGACCGACGATACCTATTTGAAGGTCTACCGTCTGGGTGATGACTTTTGGGACAACGACGCCTATTGCGTGACAAGCGATCCCGAGCGTGTGCGTCGCGCCATGGAGTCAGGCGGCAACGCGTGGCTCAAGGGCGAAGAGGCTCCCTGTCGCCCTGTCGTTGACGATGCCCCGGTATACAAGGCGAATATCTGGAGTGCCCGTTCGCGCGAGGAGCTCGCCGAGCTGCGCGAGCGTGTTGCCGCCGAGGTGCCGGAGCTCTCGCTCGTGTTTCCCAACAACCGCGTGCGCCTGTTCGACGTTCTTCCGACCGGCTGGGACAAGGGCTGTGCTGCGCTGGAGCTGGCGCGCGCTTTGGGCCTGACGCCCGACGAGGTGGCCGTATTCGGCGATTCCGATAACGATTTGCCCATGATCGATGCCGTTCCCAATTCCGTTGCAGTCGCCAATGCCAACGAGGCCGTCACGGCTGCCGCGCGCTGGCATATCGGCGCTGCGGCAGATGATGCGGTTGCCGGGGCTCTGCATCAGATTGCCGCCTGCGCCGCGACGGGGGAGATGCCGTCGTTTATGCGTCAGATGGACGCGACGGGTTTCGACGTCACGAACGTCTAGGGAGAAAGCCATGAAGCTCCAGCAGCTCAGATATGTCGTCAAAGTTGCCGAATGCGGCAGCATCACCGAGGCCTCGCGCCGGCTCTTTGTGTCGCAGCCTTCGATTACCGCGTCAATTCGCGATCTCGAAAACGAGATGGGTGTACACATCTTTGAGCGCACCAACAAGGGCGTCATTGTGTCCGAGGAAGGCGAGACCTTCTTGGGCTACGCGCGCCAGGTGCTCGACCAGGCCGACCTGCTCGAGGGCAAGTACAAAGGCACGTCCGAGCAGGTGCCGCACTTTAGTGTGAGCTGCCAGCATTATTCCTTTGCCGTTAATGCATTTGTCGATGTGATCCGCGAGTTCGATGCCGCGCGCTACGACTTTACCCTGCGCGAGGAGCAGACCCACGAGATTATCGAGGACGTCGCGCATATGAAAAGCGAGCTCGGCATCCTGTATCTGTCGGAGCACAATCGCGAGGTCATCGAGCGCATGCTGGCGGCCAACGAGCTCGTATTCGAAGGACTCTTCTGCGCTACGCCGCATGTCTTTGTGTGCTCCGACCATCCGCTGGCGGGTCGCTCGAGTGTGACGCTCGAGGACTTGGAAGACTACCCGTTCCTGTCCTATGAGCAGGGCAGCTACAACTCGTTTTACTATTCCGAGGAGCTGACCTCGACCTTTGAGCGCCGCAAGAATATCCGCGTGCGCGACCGTGCGACGCTGTTCAACCTAGCTATGGGCCTTAACGGTTACACGGTGTGTTCGGGCGTGATCAGCCATGAACTTAACGGCCCCGGCATTATCTCCATTCCGCTCGATGTAGACGAGTACATGGAGATCGGCATCATCACGCGCAAGAACACGACACTTACGCGCTACGGGCAGGCCTATATCGAAGCGATTCGTCAGCACATCTAGACTGCTGCGTTCTGCACGGGTCAAATCTCTTTATGGCAGTCCCAACTAATATAGGAAGCATCTATATCAAACTGTTATAAACGCATATTTTACGATGTCCATATGAGCGCTCATACTCTGTCCCAGTAAAGCAACCAATGCAAAGGGAGATATCTATGAGCACTTCGATTCAACCGAACGCGCCGTTTCGTGCCGATATCGTCGGCAGTTTTCTTCGTCCGCAGGCTGTAAAGGACGCCCGTGCCGCCTATGTCGCGGGTAAACTCGACGCTTCCGGCCTTAAGGCCGTCGAGGACGAGGCCATCCGCGACTTAGTGGCCAAGCAGAAGGCTGCCGGCCTGCAGGTGATTACCGATGGCGAGTTCCGCCGCAGCTACTGGCACCTCGATTTTATGTGGGGCCTCAACGGCATTGAGCGCCGCGCCTCGCGCACGGGCTACATGTTCCACGATGAGGAGACTACCGCCGACACCGCCGTGGTAACCGGTCCCATTAGCGGTGAGAATCATCCGTTCGTCGAGCACTTCAAATTTATCAAGTCGCTCGAGGGAGAGGGCCAGGTCGCGCGCCAGACCATTCCGGCGCCGATCCAGACGTTCTCCGAAGTCACACTCGACCGCTGCGATGGCCAGCAGGAGAGTCTGCACGCCGTCTACAAGACCGACGAAGAACTCGTCGATGCCATTGCCGCAGCATACCGCACCGTGATTGCTGACCTGTATGCCGCGGGCTGCCGCAACATCCAGTTTGATGACTGCACCTGGGGCATCTACTGCGATACCGACTTTGTGTCCAAGACTGGCATGAGCCCGGTTGACCTGCAAAGGGTGAGCGAGCTGGGCGTGGCGCTCAACAACGCCGCCATCGAGGACAAGCCCGACGACCTCGTCATTAACACGCACGTGTGCCGCGGCAACTACCACTCTACCTATGCTTTCGAGGGCGGCTATGACCCCATCGCGCCGTACCTGTTTGCACATGAGGATGTCGACGCATTCTACCTGGAGTTCGATACGCCGCGCGCCGGCGGTTTTGAGCCGCTCAGCTACGTTGCCCCGGGCAAGAAGGTCGTGCTGGGCTTGGTGACCACCAAGGCCGCAGAGCTCGAGAACGAGGATGTTATCGTCGAGCGCATCCGCGAAGCCGCAAAGTACGTGCCGCTCGAGAACCTGTATCTGTCTCCCCAGTGCGGCTTTGCCAGCTGCGAGATTGGCAACAAGCTGACCGAGGACGAGCAGTGGGCAAAGATCGCCCTGGTCAAACGCATCGCCGAGCGCATCTGGAAGTAGTGCTGCCGTTCGCAGGGGCGTCGTGGTCGGAGCGGCATGCATCGCGTACAATGGTTCGGATCGTATCGTTCGGGCAGGTAATCCGATATGCCCGAGCGCCCTTCCATTATGAAAGGACATCCATGTCCCAATCCTCGACGCCCGCCGTCGCCGATGCCATCTACGATGCGTCGTCGCTCGGTCGCCCGCGCATGTTCCTACTCGGTCTGCAGCATCTATTCGCGATGTTCGGTGCCACGGTGCTCGTACCCGTGCTCACCGGTCTCTCGGTGTCGGCGACCCTTTTGTTTGCCGGCCTGGGCACGCTGCTCTTCCACTTCCTATCGCGCGGCAAGGTGCCAGCGTTTTTGGGATCTTCGTTTGCCTTTATCGCGGGCTATGCCGCCATCGCGCCCAACGGCGAGGCCGAGCTTTTGCCCTACGCTTGTCTGGGCGTTGCCTGCGCCGGCCTGCTCTATCCGGTGCTGGCGGCCCTGTTTCGCGCGTTTGGTGCCAAGCGCGTTATGCGCTTCTTCCCGCCGGTAGTGACTGGCCCCATCGTCATTTCCATCGGCCTGATCTTGGCAAGCTCTGCCATCGCCAACTGCCAGACCAATTGGCTTGTTGCCGTTGTCGCTGTGGCGGTGATCGTCATCTGCAACATCTGGGGCCGTGGCATGGTCAAGATCGTGCCGATTCTGCTGGGCGTTGTGGTGAGCTATGCCGTTGCGACTGCGCTCGGCGAGGTTGATTTCTCGGGCGTCGCAGCCGCTCCCTGGGTTGGCTTGCCCGTCGTGTGGGATAACACCGTGTTTGCGCTCTTTGGCCCGCAGTTCGATAGCGGTCTTGCCACGACGGCCATCATCACCATTATGCCGCTGGCCTTTGCGACCATGATCGAGCATATCGGTGACATCTCGGCTATCGGCTCCACTTGCGAGCGTAACTACATCGCCGATCCTGGCCTGCATCGCACGCTGCTTGGCGACGGCCTGGCGACCATTCTCGCATCGCTCTTTGGCGCTCCGGCTAACACCACCTATGGCGAGAACACCGGTGTGCTTGCCCTAACGCGTGTGTTTGACCCGCGCGTGATTCGCATTGCCGCATGTTGTGCCATTGTGCTCTCGTTCTGCCCCAAGTTCGCGGCTGTCATTGCGGCCATGCCGGCGTGTGTAATCGGCGGCGTGTCGCTCGTGCTCTATGGCATGATCAGCGCCGTGGGCGTCCGCAACCTCATCGAGAACCAGGTCGATTTCCAAAACAACCGCAACGTGCTGGTGGCCGCCCTGGTGCTCGTGCTTTCGCTCGGCATTGCGTACAGCACCGCCGGCGCCATCGTGCTTGAGCTGGGCGGCGTGACGATTTCGCTTTCCGGCCTTGCCGTGGGCTCGCTGGTGGGCATCGTGCTCAACGCCATCCTGCCGGGTAACGACTTTGAGTTTGACGTCTCCGAGCTTGAGGAGGCTGCTGAGTAACAACTGCGTCCAGCTAAAACAAGATATGGTGCCCATGCGTATATGCGCGTGGGCACCATTTTTAATGCGTCAGTATCCAGTGGATGCCGCGGGCCATGCGCAAGTCGGTCTGGGAAAAGTGATTGCCGGGGTTGAGCTCCAGCGTCGTGGGAATACCACGTTCGCCGAGCAGCTTTTCCATTGCGCGCGTATCGTCGAGTACGTGCCGCATCATGCGGTTGGGAGTCTTGGTCTCCTTTTTACCGAGCGACAGATAGACAGCCTGCGGGCTGCCGGCAAATGGCGCCGTGCTGGCGCGATCGACAAAGTCGGGAAACCATAGCGACCCCGATGCGCTCGCGGCGCGGTCAAATGCGTCGGTTTGCCAGAGGGACCAGAGTGCGAAGAGGCCCGCGAGCGAGTAACCGGCAATGCCACGCCAGGTGGGCGGCTGAGGAAGCGATGACTCGACCTGGGGGATTATCTGATTCAGCAGCTCATCAAGAAAACCGGCAGCTTGGCCGCCGAAAGGCTCGGCATCGCGTACGGTCCCGTCGCATGCCCAGGGGCTCAGCTCGCGATTCC
>USCJ01000084.1 GCA_900553215.1 uncultured Collinsella sp. | reverse complement strand
GGTCTACTGCGGGGCCGTGGCGGCAGCGGCGGCGCTTCGCGCCTGCTGCCTGGGGTGACTTTGGGCTTGGTGCGAATTGAGGTCTAATACTTTTCCCGTGAAGTGAACGACCTTATTTGGACCCCCGAAGCATTGGCATATTTTGACCGCTATTTCCTGCGGTTTTGCAGCGCGAATCCTGCGGTTTTTTGGTCTAAAGGTGTGGATGCTCCGGGGCTTCGTTTTTACTCGTTCACTTCTCGGGAAAGTATTAGAGCTCAGCTGGCGGGGGTACCGCCCTGGCGTCGAAGCCCCGCGTCTTCTTCGCTTGATTGGGAAAAACAGCCTCGCTGAAGTAATTGCGAGCCCGCCCGGACGTATCTGCGGGGGTTGTCTGCACAGTTCGCGGTATTATGTTTGCTGAGTTTTGAAAGGAGCCGCTGGTGGTCACGACGACATTTGCCTCGCCTTTGGGCGAAATCCTGCTTGCCGCTGATGGCCGCGGTTTGACGGGGCTTTGGTTTGAGGGGCAGGAGCACTTTGGCTCTACGCTGCTCAAAGAGGATGCGGAGTATGTCGTAGGTACCGATGCGGTTTCTGGTACCGGTGGGATGTCTTCGGTGAGTCCGGCCAATGGCGCGGCTTCTTCGGTGCTAGAGCGTTCTTGGGCTTGGCTCAACGCCTATTTTGCGGGGCAGGAGCCTCGGTTTACGCCGCCGTTGCATTTGATTGGCACGGCGTTTCAGCGTGAGGTTTGGTTTGAGCTACTTTCAATTCCGCGTGGCGAGGTCGCTACGTATGGCGAGATCGCCCAGCGTGTTGCGGCTCGACATCGTGTGCCGGGAAATGAAGCGCCCGTTGTATCTCCTCGCGCGGTGGGGGCTGCGGTCGCTCGCAACCCTATTTCGATTATCGTGCCGTGCCATCGCGTAGTTGCCGCCGATGGTTCGCTCAACGGATATGCCGGCGGGCTCGATCGCAAGGAGTGGCTGCTTCGGCTTGAGGGCGCGTACGAGGAGTAACGCTCGAGCACTTTGCATAACTAGGGCGCCGTGAAAGGACGAGTCACTGTCCCTTCGCGCCCGGCATGCGTCAAAGCGCTCGACACGTGCGCCTTAAGTTTGGCTAAGCCACATCCTGCGTATTTAAAAACGCGCAGGCTGAGCAGCTAAGGCTGCGCTAAGGCGGTTGACGGTACGCTATCATCGGCAGTATCGAAACCTGTGGAGCCATGCGCCAATGGAGCAACTATGAAGCTGATGCTTGCCGAGGACGAACCTGGTCTCTCCCGCGCCCTCACCGCGATTCTTCAACATAGCGACTACGAGGTCGACACCGCCCTCGACGGCTTGACGGCGCTCGAGAATCTACTCACCAACGATTACGACGCCGCAATCCTGGACATCATGATGCCCGGCATGGACGGCATTGAGGTGCTCAAGCGTACACGCGCCGCCGGAAAGCGACTGCCCATCATCATGCTCACGGCAAAAAGCGAGGTGTCCGATAAGGTCGAGGGCCTGGATGCCGGTGCCAACGATTACCTGACCAAGCCGTTTGCCGCCAAGGAACTGCTTGCGCGTATTCGTGCCATGACGCGTGCCGCGACGGCAATTGACGCCACGACGCTCAGCGTGGGTAACGTGCGCCTCGACACGGCGGCTTGCACGCTTGTGGGACCCTTGGGCGAGGAGCACCTGGCCAATCGCGAGTTTCAGCTTATGGAACTCTTTATGCGCAACGCCGGCACGCGCATGCCCACTGAACGTCTGATGCTCGAGGTTTGGGGTGAGGACGCGCCCGAAGGCGCCAACGTGGTGTGGGTCTATATCTCGTACCTGCGCAAAAAGCTGACGGCGCTTGGTGCCAACGTTGCCATTCGCGCGTCGCGTAACCAGGGCTATTCGCTCGAGGTTGTCGAGGAAGGCGAATAAGCGTGAGCGCGAGCGCGTGGTGCAAGCGCATGACGGAGTGGTTTCACGCCGCCTCGAGTAGTAAGGGGCGGGCTAATTCTGTTGACGCATTGGGCCGCCGTCTGCGTCGCAAGTTTATCCTCGTTGCCATGGGCGCCGTGACCGTGGTGCTCACGCTCATCATCGCCGGCATCAACATCGTCAATTATTCGCATGTCTGCAAAATGGCTGATGCGCGTCTGGACTATATCCTGGCAGGCAAGGGCAGCATCGATTGGGAAGACGAGTCCAGGACCGATTCCGGCAATGGCGGGGATACGAGCACCGGCATGGTTGCGGATGGCGATCGAGCGGGCGCTCGCGTGGGACATTTTGAAGGCATGACGGCGGAGTCTCCCTTCGACACGCGCTACTTTACGGTGACGCTTGTCGAAGGGCAGGTGGTCGATGTCAATACCGCCCGCATTGCCGCGGTGGGCGCCAAGCGTGCCGCCCGTATTGCCATGGGGCTGGATTCCAAGGGCCTGACCTCTGGGTTTTCTGGTAACTACCGCTATACGACCACAGCTCAAGGCGAAAAGACCACCTATGTGTTCGTGGACTGTTCGCGCGAGCTTGCAAGTTTCCATTCGTTTTTGAACGCGAGTGTGGCAATCAGCTGTATTGGCTGGCTGGCGGTGCTGGCAATTGTAACGGTCGCGTCGGGTGCCGCGATTCGACCGATGGTCGAGAGCTACAGCAAGCAAAAGCGATTTATTACCGATGCAAGCCACGAGATCAAGACGCCGCTCGCTGTGATCGATGCCGCCAACGAGGTACAGGAGATTGAGAGCGGCGAGAGTGAGTGGACGCAGAGCATTCACGAGCAGGTGGCGCGACTGACGGCACTTACGGAGCGTCTGGTATTTTTGGCGCGCATGGACGAGGGCTCGGCGGGCTTTACCATGGCGTCGATCGATCTCTCGGAGGCAGTTGACAAGGCAGCCGCGCCGTTTGAATCGGTGGCGGTCTCGCGCGGCAAGCGCCTGTCGATGTCGGTCGCGACCGGCGTGCGCGCTCATGCCGATGCTGCGGCGGTGACGCAGGTGGTTGAGTTGCTGCTGGACAATGCCACGCGCTATGCGAGCGAGGGCAGCGTGATCGAGTTGAGTCTGCGCGCCGTTTCGCGCGGTGCGGGCAAAGGCTCGGCAGAGCTTGTCGTATCGAACGCTGTAGACGAGCTGCCCGAAGGCGACCTGGACCGATTGTTCGACCGCTTCTATCGTGCGGACGTGTCGCGCAGCTCCAAGACAGGCGGCTCGGGTGTGGGCCTATCCGTGGTGCGTGCCATCGCCGAAGCCCATGGCGGGAGCGCTTCTGTCTGCGGACACGGTAACCAGATCACCTTCACCGTCCGCCTCTAAGACCTGCCAAAAAAGGGACAGGTTTATTTTGGCAGGTTTTATCTGTGCAGACGGCAGCGGAGGCTGGCGGTGATCGGCGCCATGAACGCCACCGACCCAAATAAACGCACCTCTAACTGCTAAAATATGGACATCGTTGTTCGGCTCCCGAAGGAAAGGAGACGGTCATGCAGTACGAGATCGGCGGAGGGGCTTTCCCGGTTGTTACGTGCAACCTTAGCGACGGCGAATCCATGATCACCGAAAGCGGTGCCATGGTCTGGATGACCCCCAACATGGAGATGTCCACCTCGGGCGGTGGTATAGGCAAGATGTTCTCTAAGGCTTTTTCGGGTGAGGCGTTGTTCCAAAACATTTGGACCGCGCACGGCGATGGCATGATTGCGTTTGGCTCTTGCTTCCCCGGCCGCATTATACCGATCGAGATTGGCCCTGGTAAGAGCTGGATTTTGCAGAAGCGTTCGTTCCTTGCCGCGGAAAGTGGTGTTGAGCTGAGCATCCACTTTAACAAGAAGGCAAAGACCGGCGTCTTTGGCGGCGAGGGTTTTATCATGCAAAAGCTCACGGGCTCGGGTATTGCCTTTGCCGAGATCGACGGCGACCTAGTTGAGTACGAGCTTGCTGCTGGCCAGCAAATGATTGTAGATACCGGCAACGTGGCCGGCTTTGAGGAGACGGTGAGCATCGACGCGCATATGGTCAAGGGCGTCAAAAACATCATGTTTGGCGGTGAAGGCGTGTTCAACACTGTGCTCACCGGTCCGGGGCGCATCTGGCTGCAGACAATGCCCATTTCCAATCTTGCGGCAGCAGTGGCTTCGATGACCAACAACAATAACTAATCGTGTATAGGATGACGCGCGCGGCGGGCCCGGCCTGTCGTGCGCGTTTTTTGGTGGCAAACGCCCTGTTTATCGGGTGCGGCTGTGCTCCTGCAGCGCATAGATCGACTTATCCATGTTGAACAGGTAGGCCACGACGCAGACAATAAAGAACGTCGGCAGACTGCTAAAGCCAAAGACCTCGCAGCCAATAAAGATGGGCGCGAGCAGCGTATTGGTGGCGCTGCCAAAGACGGCGGCGTATCCCAGCGCGGCGCAGAGCTCGACGGGCATGCCGAGAATCCCGGCGAGTACGACACCCAGGCTGGCTCCGATGGAGAACAGCGGCGTCACCTCGCCACCCTGATATCCTGCGGCAAGCGTGGCGATGGTGAGTACGAATTTGAGCGCCCAGTCCCAAGGCATGATCGACGCCTCACCGTTGTCACCCAGTGCCGCGGATATCAGGTTGGTGCCAAGGCCGCAGTATCGCCCCTGCCACAGCGCGAACAGAATCGCCGACAGCGCAAGGCCCATAACGGCAACGCGTATGTAAGGGCTGGGGAGCAGCCGCGCTGCAAGGGTCTTGGCATGGGCAAGGCACCAGGCAAAAGCTCCACCTACCATACCAAACGCGATACCCAACAACGCCAGTCGTCCAAGACCGGGGAGGTCGAGCGCATACGAGGCGGTAACGGCGACCTCAAACTTCTCGAGCCCCAGAGCGCCGGAGGTCATGCTTGCGGCGAGCGAGGCTGTAAGCGCGGGAAACAGCGCGCGGTATTCCATGCGTCCTGCGACCAGTACTTCGATCGCAAAGACCGTGGCGGCGAGGGGCGTTCGGAAGAGTCCGGCAAAGCCGGCGGCCATGCCGATAAGCAAAAACGTGTTGCCGGGTTCTCGGAAAGGTAGACGTCGGCCGATCCAATGCGAGACGGTTGCGCCGATCTGCACGGCTACGCCTTCGCGTCCCGCGCTGCCGCCAAAGAGATGCGTGGCCCACGTGCTCAGCATAATGAGCGGCACCAGACGCGGGGAGATGGCGTCCTCGCGTCCGTGACCTACGTCGAATACTAAGCTCATGCCCCGATCGGTGCCTTTGCCCCAGGTGAGGTAGGCAAATACGATGGCCAAGCCCATGAGGGCGAGGAAGGGAAGGAGCAGTACGATGTGCTCGTCACGGAAGGCGCCGATTGCCAGGAGCACACGACCAAAAAGGGCACTGATGGCGCCAACGATAACGCCGATAGGGATTCCGACGGCGCCCATGAGCACGAGACCGCTATAGGTGTTGACCAGGCGTTTGATTCTGCTCGAAGCGCTGCTTTCTGACATTTTGCTTTTCGACACTTGCTCTCTTGATAGAAAAAGAGCTGGAGTTGCGCATCGTTGAGAGGCTTTCCAGCTTTAGCAAAACAAAATTATAAGATGCGACGGGCCGCGTCAAGATAATTACCGGACGGCCTAGGAGGCGGCTGGTTGGCCGGCTTAAAACCTAGCGCGTGAAATGACGCCCCACGCTATTCAGCGCGCTTGATAGGATGACGAACCACGGTCTTAAGTTTCTCCGGTGCGCATTTGCGTGGATCGGAGAGATAGATTTCGTGATGTAAACGGGTGTCTGAGAAGTCGGGAACATAGCCCAGCTCGGTCGTGTATTCATGCATAGCGTCTACGGTCGCCGGTTCGTTGTCGTAGGGCCCGGTGTGCATGCATTGAACGCAGAGACCCTCGTCAACTTTAAGCAGTTCGACGGCGGAAAAGTCCAGTTTCTTTTTGGTCGTGGCTTCCGCGACTGCCCAGTCAAAGTCATCTCGGGTGACGAAATCGGGCAGGCGGATGCACGAGATAAAGTTGAAATTGTCCTTGCGTACATAATCGATGCCGCCGCTCGGGGACTCTTGCCACCAGAAACCCTCGAGCGGCGGTACCACAAAGTCGAAATAGCCCTCGATACTCCTTGAGCCTTTCTTCGACATCTTGACGGTATAGGCGATGCCGTAAAGTAGCGGCAGGGCGTTTTGATACTCGCCACCTTCGGTATTTGGGTCGCCCTTTCCGCGAACGGCAACGTAGCTCATAGGCGGGACTGTTACGATGCTCGGCTTGCTTGCAGGTTTGTAGAGCTCCTTGCATTCCTTCTTAAAGTCGAACGCCATGTTGGCCGCCTTTCTGCGTATTGGCCTGCTTAGATAGTTGAATCATATCATAGAAACGAACAGCTGTTCGAATTATTTGGCTGACAGATTGAGATGCGTGCGTTGTGTTTGGCGG
>USCJ01000083.1 GCA_900553215.1 uncultured Collinsella sp. | reverse complement strand
GGAGCCGGCACTGACCGACGACCCCGCCTACGCCGCCGCTCTGACCGGGGCGTCGCAGCTGCTGGCCGATGAGGCCCGTGCCGCCGGAACGTACACCGGCAAGGAGCCGTTCAACTTTACCGTTGCCGTGCTCTTCCCCGCCGCGCAGGTCAGCGGCGCCGCGCCGCAAGTTCCGACAGGTCTGCTCACGCACCAGGTCGCGCGGTTCTAGCAAGACCAGACCGCCCAGCACAAAAATCGGCAGCTCAACAAACAGGGGGCGGAGATGCAGCAGGTACATGCATCTCCGCCCCTTTTGCGTCGAGAAGTAAGTCGGCGACCCGCACCGCCACGCCCAAACTACCCGCGCTGCGGACCCGCGGCAGCCACGAGCGGCTCAAGCCCCAGCTCGCGCGCGTAGTCTTCCTGCGTAAAGATCTCAACCAGTTCAAACGTATCGGTCGTATCGTCAAACACGAAATGCAGCACCGAGCAGTTGCCCGGCACGCGCTCGCGCTCGTCGGCCTCCGTGCCCTTCACGTGATCCAAAAACTCCTTGATGGCCGACCCGTGGCTCACCGCGAGCACGCACGAATGGTCCGGGCGTCGCATAAGATCGGTCAGCGTCGTCACCATGCGCTCGCGCACCTGCATCTGGCCCTCACCGCCAAACTGGCGATAGAAATCGCGCCACGGGCGCTCGGGCATAAGCATCACGCGCTCGGCCTCAAAGTCGCCAAAGAACCACTCGCGCAGACCGTCCAGGCGCTCGTACGTCATGCCCGACCACAGGTTGGCGATGGTCTGTTCGGTGCGGTGCAGCGTAGAGGTGTAGGCGTGGTCGGGCTCAATGCCGCGCGCACGCAAGAACATGCCGGCACGCGCCGCCTGATCGCAGCCCAGCTGTGTGAGCGGCGAGTCACTCCACCCCTGAATGATACGCTTAAGGTTGAATATCGTCTGTCCATGACGGACCAGATACAGATCTTTATTCATAGGGGTCCTTTCGTTCGTTACCAACCCAAGAGCGAAAACGCCCCATCGCAATAGCCAAAATGAAGCACGGCACCGTTGTCGGGCAGCTCTCCCCCGCCAGTCACATACTCAAGAAACTCCTGGCAGGCTGAGCCGTGGGAAACCGCCAGCACGCAGTCGTGCTGCGGCCTGGCCATGATGCGGGACAGCGCCGCGACCATGCGCGACTGAAGCTGCACTTCCGACTCGCCGCCAAAGGCCACCGGATAATCGCCCCAGGGCTGCGGCGGCATCTCGCGATTTGATGTGCCCTCCAGCGAGCCAAAATGCCACTCACGCAGGTCATCGACCAGCTCAATGGAACGGCCCTCGCCAACGATAAGCTCGGCCGTATGCCGCGCCCGGCCCAACGGCGAGGAATACACATGATCAAAGGCCACGCCACGCGCCGCAAACGCCGTACGCGCCGTCAGCGCCTGCTCGCGCCCGCGCGCCGTAAGCGGCGAATCGTGCCAGCCCTGCAAAATGCTCTGCACATTGAGCTCAGTCTGCCCATGCCGCACCAAATACAGATCTGCCACACACCCTCCCCTCGTACCACCACAAAGGGGACAGGAGCCTTTGTGGTGATTTTGCCGCCGGATTGCACCGCAACGACGCACAACTACAGCAGCACGTCGGCAAGCGGACGCTTGGGTACGTGGTGCACCTGCGCCTCGTCGCGCCAATAATTGATGGAGCCGTCGGGGTTGGAATCGATCGCATCGATCACCTGTGTCTCGGCCGGAACGCCAAACGCCATGATCAGCTTGAGCTCATACTTGTCGTTATTGAGCCCCATGGCTTCGATCGCGTGGGGCGTAAAGGCCTTGAACATGCAGGCTGCCACCTCGGGCGTGGCGCTGCGGGCGGCGAGCATCATCGTCTGCGCGGTAATGCCCGTGTCGACATCGGTAATGGGAGCGGCGGGCTTGCCCGGAACGGCGCGCTCAGCAAGAATCGCGATGTAGCCGGTCGGGCGCTCGCCCTCATCGGGACCCGGCCAATCCTTGAGCGCACCGGCCCATGCAAGCTCGTCAAATACACGCGCGCAGTCCTCGGCACCGCTCACCACGTGAAAACGCAGACGCTGAGCATTGGCGCCGCAGGGAGCCAGGTGCGCCAGTTCCGCCAGCTCGAGCAAAAACTCGCGCGGCACGCGCATGGACTCGTCAAAACGGCGGCACGTACGGGCACGACGGACCAGCGCATCAAACGCTTCCAGACCGAGCTTTTCGCAACCTTGCTTTGCCATCGATTCGACACTCGACGGTGCCTCGGGAACTGCTTCGTTCATAGGGACCCCCAATACAAGCCAATTGTCCTTAGGAAAATCTAACCTAAAACGTAGGCAATAACGAACAGGGCTGCAATGTTCTACACCTGTTGAATAGAAAATCGCGACGTGGGGAACAACGGAAACAATTCGGGGCCTTTGGGTTACGTTTCGCCCTCCCCGACCCATACGTCAGCGCCCTTAGGGGATACTGGTTGTAACGATCAAGGCTTACGCCGCACGGAAAGGAGACATTATGGGCATCTTTAAGAACGATGACCAAAAATCGAGCCAGTTTGGATTTGACGAGAAAAGCATGGCAGGCAAAGCCGTCAAGGCCGTGCGCTGGATCTACGCCATCACGGGCGTCGTGGCGCTCATTGCTGGTATCGCGCTGCTTTTTGCACCCGCCAAGTCCCTCGTCTTTTTGACGACCGTCCTGGGCTTCTACTTTGTAATCACTGCTGCCATCAGACTGTTCACTGCCATTTTTGAGCCGCTGCTGCCCACCGGCTGGCGCGTGACGAGCATCATCTCCAACCTACTCATTATCTTGGGCGGCGTCATAATCCTGCGCAACCAGGCCTTCTCGACCGCGACGCTCACCACGATGGTGGTTATCGTGGCCGGCTTTGGCTGGATTGTCGAAGGTGTCATGTCCATTCTGGAGTCCGAGCTTTCGTCCAACCGCGCCCTTGCCATCCTGAGCGGTGCTTTCCATCATCGCCGGCATGTTCGTGTTTATCTATCCGCTGTGGTCGGCCAAGATGCTCGTCATCTTTAGCGGCGCCGCGCTGCTGGTGTTTGGCGTAACGCTGATTGTTCGCGCTATTCAATTTGGCAAACTGGTGCACTAGATGCCGCGAACGCTCTTTATTGATGCCGACGCCTGCCCGGTCACGCGCGAGTCGATTGACTGCGCGCGGCGGGCGGGCGTCGCCGTTGTTATCGCCGGCAACAGCACGCAAAACCTGGAACGGCACATTCGCCGCGACGACCCGCGCGATGCCGAGCACGCGCGACGCGGCTTTTGGGTCACGACGCTCGACGTGAGCGTGGGCGCCGACAGCGCCGACTTTGCCATTGTCGAACGCCTGCAGGCGGGCGACATGGTCGTGACGCAGGACATTGGCTTGGCGAGCATGGTGCTCGGGCGCGATGCCGCCGCTATCGGTGTGCGCGGGCGCGTCTACGACAAAGCAACCATCGACATGCAGCTGTTTATTCGCCACGAGGAAAAGAAGGTGCGCCGCGCCGGCGGACGCACTCGCGGGCCGGCGGCATTTACCAGCGAAGACCGCGCCCGCTTTAAACGCAACCTCACCGAGTTGCTGCACTAACCAAGGTAGATTTTTGAGACATGCCTAAAATCTACCTTTTTGTTTTGAGCGGTGTGAGCGCTCGGAATCCATGGCTCAACAAAAAACGGGCTTCAAAATGCCATGCGTCGCCGCATTGCGCAGGCGCTGAGCATGGCTATTTGAAGCCCATTTTTTAGGCCTACTTAGAGGCCAACGGCGGAGAGGATGAGGCCCCAGCCAGCGCCGATGACGTACATCATGATCAGGAACACGGCATTTTCGCGGGCGCTGCGGTTGGTGCGGAACAGCACCAGATAACCCACGCCGGCGGAAATGAGCGTGCCGGCGAGCATCGGCGCCAGTTGCAGCGCGCCTTCCAGATACAGCTGTGTAATGACCACGCTCGCCGAGCAATTGGGAATCAGCCCGACAAGCGCCGAACCCAAGACAGCGAGTGTCTCGTTGCCGCGCAGGAACTGCTCGATCGCGGACTCGCCGAACGTCTCGAGCACGGCGACCAGAATCAGCGTCACCAGAAAAATGAATACCGAGACCTGCACGGTGTGCGAGATCGCACTGCGGATAATCGACAGGACAGGCGTCCCTTCGTGGGAATGGGAGTGACCGTGACCATCATGGTGTTCATATTCGCCCTCATGACCGTGATCGTGGCCATGTCCGTGTTCGTGCTCGTCCTCGTCTTCATCACAACCGCAATGGTCGCGCTCGCACAGCTCGTGGATGTGGTCGGCGCTCACGCCCGCCTCGGCCACCTCGTCGATGATGTCACCGCCAGTGTGGTCGTCGTGCGCGCAGTTCACGTGGGCCGGATTGGCCGCGGTTCCCAGCACGGTACGGCGAATCGCCGCGTGCGCGCGGGCGTTACGGCGCAGGCCGCGAATGGCAGCGTCCACGATAAAACCCGTGACCAGTGCGATCAGCGCTTTCGAAGCCAAAAGCATCGCCATAGTCTGCACGGGAACCTGCTCGGCAAGCAACAGCGGCAGCATCTCGTCGGAGGTCGAAAGGAACACCGCCACCAACGTGCCCAAGGTCACGACACGGCCGGCGTACAGCGTGGCCGCCATGGCCGAAAAGCCGCACTGCGGCACCATGCCCAGCAGCGAGCCAACCACGGGACCCGCAGCGCCGGCGCGCTTGATAGCGCCGTTGACGCGGTCGCCCGCAACGTGCTCAAGTGTCTCGAGAGCAAGATACGTCACCAACAAAAACGGCACCAGCGACAGCGTGTCCTTGCCGGCGTCGAGCAGAATATCAATCAGTAAATCCATGACGGATGGAACCTTTCGTGTCTTTCGGCAGCATTGTAAAAGTCCTAGCGGTCAACTAGGGTATTGTAGTTGTCCCGGGCGCGGTGCCAATAGTTGCCTATGGTAAACTATCATCTCGCCATAACTCAGTAACCTCGAGCCGCACAACGCGGCCCGTCCAAGGAGTAGCATATGAACGTATCGCAAGCACTCGAATACGAGCGCCAGCCCTTTATCCCCATGTTTATCTACGGCGACCACGGCGCCATGGAGTCCGAGCGCCAGAAGGGCGAGGAGGCCCTCAAGGTGCTCGAGACCGAGTACTTTACTGCCGAGGGCGACCCCGGCTTCGACTTTGCCACCGTGCGCGACCTGGCCGACCGCAACCGCGACCTGTGCGACCAGATTGGCGAGGCACGCCTGCGCAACGTGACGCCCGCGACGCTCTCGCGCGGCCTGTCCGACGCCGACACCTGCGCCGCCATCGGCAAGATGCAAAAGCGCACCGCCGCGTCCGTTATGCGCGAGATCCGCGGCGACCGCGACGCACTCGGCGTGGCCTATGCCCGCAAGCCCATCCAGGGCACCGTGCTCGGTATCGACATCGAGACCACCGGTCGCGCGCCCGAGCGCGGCTATATCATCAACGTCGGCTGGGAGATCATGGAACTCACCAGCGACGCCATCCCGCACGACGCCGAGGCGCACTACTGTGGCCTGCCCGACATCTACCGCGGCGAGGATGTGCCGCTGTCGAATATCCACCACATTACCTGGGACGACATCGACGGCAAAACGCCCTTCCGCGAGAACAAGGAGCTGCAAAAGCAGCTGCTCAAGCTTATGAAGAAGTACCCGTACATGGCACACAACGCCGCCTTTGAGGACAGCTGGTTCAAGATCCACCTGGACGGCTACGCCGAGGCACGCCGCGCCGGCAAGATCATCGTCATCGACTCGCGCCAGATCTGCCGCAGCCTGGACGCCGACGTGCGCTCGCTCCCCCGCGAGTCCGCCCCAGCCGCGCTCGAGAACTGGGCGCGCCGCCGTGGAACCCTCGCCGCCGACGCCAACGAGCAGCATCTGGGTCTGGATGACACCGACCTCATGCTCCGCACGGTACAGGCCGAGTTCAACCTCAAGAACCTGTTTGCGAAATAACCGATCCATCTGCGGGAGCGCCTGCCAGGCACAGTGCAATCCGTCTGGGCACACCGGCACGCAGTAAACTAGGGCGCAGTCTTATGGCTGCACCCTAGTTTTAATCAAAACGAGCAAATACGCATGCTTCACATAGTCGGCAGGTTGGCCCACCTACTTTTTTCGAGTTGTTCGGCCAGCTGAACCACTAGTCAAGGCCCCTTGAACCGCAATCGAGCGCTATAGTCGCCCCAATTTCGCAACCAAGCCCTATAAATCTACCTGAATCAATTCGAATAGGACGTTGCGATCGCACCATTCGTATAGGATAAGGCCGAATAACTCAAATTATGTTGGTGAGGCATCTGAGCGGTCGGCAAAAACGCTTAGAAGCTACGAATCCGCAACTAAAGTTCACCAAAATGGGGCAGCCGACAGAAACCTCCCCAGCCGAAGCTGCCCCCCCCTCAATACGACAGCTCAAAAACCCACCGTTCGCAGAAGAT
>USCJ01000082.1 GCA_900553215.1 uncultured Collinsella sp. | reverse complement strand
CCCTCATCGACCGATACCAACCGAACGGCTTTAACCTTTCGAAGCTCGCCCCGAAGCACGCGCGAACGCCCGTACGCATCGTTCTCAAAGCGCGAGATTCGACCGATAACGCGCACCCGCGAGCCGGAGTCGAGCTCACGATCGCACGACAGCCGCACAGAACCCAAGTGCTTTTTGCCCGCATACGCATCGCAGGTATAGGAATAGGCTTCGTCATTGATAGAAGGATCGCCCCGTACAACAAACTCGAGACTGCTCGCAGCCCGATTATCCAGCGCCTTCGAAGCACGCAGTGCCCCTGTCGCCCAAGCCGCGGACACAACCGCCCCCGCCACAAGGCCGAGGGCGGCGGCATACAGCCATCGCTTCCACCGCGCAAGGGGCATGCAGGACCGCGCCAATATGAAGCACACCGCAGCCGTAAGGGGAATGGCCCCGAGCAGCGTGACGGAGTCCGTCCCCTCTCCAAGCAAGACATCGGCCGCCACGTTCAGCACCACGCCACAGCTTGCACACAGACCGGCACAAAGGGCTATCGTCCACGGCATCAGTGGCCGCGGAGGCATCACGTGCTCTCGCTCGGTCGTACTCATACGCAGATGCAATCTTTGATTTTGGCAAGCTTCTTCTCGCCGATTCCCGACACGCGCATCAGATCGTCAACCGAAGCAAAAGCACCGTTCTTTGTCCGCTCATCGATAATCGACTGTGCCATTGAGGGACCGATTCCCGAGAGCGTCTGCAGCTCTGCCGAGCTTGCCGTATTAATGTTTACTAGGCCTGTTGCGCCACCGACGCCTAATGATGCGGAAGTCCCACCATCAACACCGGCTTCCGCAATGGACACCTGCTGCTCCCCTACCGTTGGAACGTGAATTTTTTGTCCATCAGTGACCTTGGATGCACGATTAAGCCCCGTAACGTCTGCTTCGGGCGCCAGCCCGCCGGCGGCATCAATCGCCTGAGCCACCCGCGCCCCGTCTTTGAGGCGATATACACCGGGTGACACCACGGCGCCATCAACATCGACATAGACCTCTGCCGCGGCAGACGCCTTAGGCGAAGAGCCTTCAGATGTCTTTCCACTCGAAGCATCGCCGGATCCCGGCTCCACTAACGTGCCCGAACCATCAGTGCGCTCAAACGACACACCGCCGGCACCGCCGCCAAAGTTCGCCATTGCCAGTCCACTCGCCATCGCAATGACGACCAGTATCGCCATCACCACTGCCTTATGACCGAGCAGTTTGCCCGCCCAGCGGTCCATCTTTTTGACTCGTTCGTGTTGTTCGCGCTGCGCCATAGCAAAACCTCCCAACACCATCGTGTCAGGAAACGAACGCCGCAGCTTCCGCACGTCCACACCGGTTTTCGCGGTCAAACCAAAAGCTGACCAAAACCTTACGAAATAATGTCCATTTATTCAGGCACACGTCAGCAAATGAACACTTAGCCGCAAAATGCCCAGATAGCAAAAGACCGACGATGCAGGCGCATCGTCGGTCTATGCACATATTTACTCGTGATCTTGGTAAATCTCACGCGGAGCAAGCTCAGAATGTTTGCGTTTTAAGGTCTTAGGGGCCTTGTACGTGTTGCTCTCGAAGTCGATGTACTCGGTCTGCCTGAGCAGACGCTCAATCATCTCCTCGTGATCAAACAGTTCCCAGGCCTCATGCACGGCATCGAGTTTAGCGTGCGTCTCGGGACGGCGTGGCATAAACAGCGTGCAGCAGTCGGGAGCGGCCTCAGTCGAGATATCGAACGTACCGATCTCCTCGGCGCGTGCGATGATCTCCTGTTTGTCCGAACCGATGAGAGGACGGAACACGGGAATCTTCACGGCTTCGTTGACGGCCATGATGTTCTCAAGCGTTTGGGAGGCAACCTGCCCAAGCGATTCGCCCGTAACGATGGCCCTGGCACCCTCGATGTGTGCAATGCGCTCGGCAACCGAATACATAATGCGGCGATACATGATCACGCGCAGGTTACTGGGACAGGTGACCGAAATCTCACGCTGGCAGTCGCCAAACGGCACCACGTACAGGCGGCCGATCTGGACACCCGGCTCAAGCGCACGGATGATATCCTGCACCAAATACTCGCTCGTATCGGGCGTCTGCGGACGACCGGAGAAATGCACCGGCACGCAGACCGCGCCGCGACGCGCGAGCATCCAAGTCGCCACCGGAGAATCGATACCCGACGACAGCAGCGTCACGACCTTGCCGGCAGAACCCACCGGAAGGCCGCCAACGCCGCGCTCGGAGCGCGCATACACGTAGACACTACCCTGAACCACCAGAACGTGCACCATCGCGTCGGGGTCGTGCATCTGGACCTTTTTATCGGGAAACGCCTCACACAGCACCTCGCCCACCTGACGATTGATATCAATCGAGGTGAGCTCATAGTCGGTATTGGAGCGCTTGGCGTGCACCTTAAACGAATCGAAGGAACCAAACTCGCGCAGCGCCTTCACGGCGGCGGCGCAGTACTCCTGCGGGTCGCGGTTGGTGTGATACGCCAAAGACACACGGGCAACGCCGGGAACGGTGCGAATGACACGCGCCGCCTCGTCGGCCTGATGCTCGTTAAAGGTCACGAGGATATAACCGGAAATTCGAGACACGGCGTTCACGGAAAAGGCGGCCAAGGCCGCCTTGATGTTATCCATGAGGATATGCTCAAAATGTGCGCGGTTCTTGCCCTTCAGTCCAACCTCGTGATAGTGGACCAGGCAGACGCGAGCCGCCATTTAGGCTTCAGCAACCTTGTGGCCAAGCGCCTTCTCGTAACGAGCCTCGTCGTAAGAGATGTCACCGTCGACAATCTCGTCCATAGCCATCGAGATGGTATCGGCACCGGAAAGCCCAATGGTGATGTCATCGACATCCTGGACGGCAAGCACGCGGTTGTGCTGGCCACGCAGCATGCTATTGATGTCGCAGGCGCGCTTGGAGGCAAGCGAAGCGAGCAGGAAGCGGTTGTGATCGGTCTTCTCCAGAAGATCGTCAATGCAAGGCTTTACAACGGACACGGACCTCAGATCCTTTCATGCATATCGAGAACGCGAACGAGCTCATCGGTCGCGCGGTCGAGATCGTCATTCACCACGACGTCGTCGTAGCGGTCGGCAAGGGCAAGCTCATCGGCGGCGTTTGCCATACGCAGCTCAATCGTCTCGGGCGTCTCGGTACCGCGACCGACTAGACGCTCGCGGAGCACCTCAAGCGAAGGCGGCTTGATAAAGATCAGCACGGCCTCGGGGAAACGCTCCTTCACCTGCAGGGCGCCCTGGACATCGATCTCCAAAATCAGAGACGAGCCCGAGGCGAGCTTGGATGTGACCTCGCTCACCAACGTGCCGTAGCAGTTACCGTGGACCTCGGCCCACTCAACAAACTCACCGTTTGCCACGCGGCGGTCGAACTCCTCGCGCGTCAGAAAAAAGTAGTTGACGCCGTCGACCTCACCTTTGCGTGGTGCTCGCGTGGTAGCCGAAACCGTCAGACCCAGGTTCGAGCGGCGCTCGCGCACACGAGCGACGAGCGTACCCTTGCCTGCGCCTGACGGTCCAGAAATCACAAAGAGCTTGGAATCCTGAGCGCTCACTTATTTGGTCAGCTGCTCGAGGAGCTGCTCGCGCTGACGGACGCCGAGGCCCTGGACGCGACGAGTAGCGGAGATACCGAGCTCCTCCATGATCTTGGCGGCCTTGGCCTTGCCATAACCGGGGAGAGACTCGATGAGGGTGGAAACCTTCATGCGGGAAGCGATGGGGTCATCGGAGTTGAGCACGGACTCGAGGGACTTCTCGCCCTTCTTGATCTGCTCGCGAAGCTCAGCGCGGGCGTGACGTGCGGCAGCAGCCTTCTCAAGAGCCTGCTTGCGCTGCTCGTCGGTAAGCTGAGGGAGTGCCATTCGTACCTCCAAATAGTTGGGTTATATCTGATTCAATAATTGGCATTTTAGCACGTAGAACGTACAAAATGCCTAATCGCGGCTCCATAGGTTAGACGATACCCGCAAAAAGTGCAATATACTGCGCCCAAAGTTAAGCCCCTGACCTGCGATTCCACACAAAGGATGGGAAAGTTTACGCAGGCACAGGGGCTATTTTGTGCTAATGAGACCCAAAAGTGGTGACTTAGGGGAATCTTTTACGCGACGTTTTCGACCAGCTCGGCGACGATGGCGTCAAAGGCGGCAACCGGATCGTCGGAACCGGTGATGGGACGGCCCACCACAATGTGGCTTGCGCCACGCTCGATAGCCTGGGAAGGCGTCGCCACGCGGGACTGGTCACCAAGGGCGGCACCCACCGGACGCACACCCGGAGTCACGATCAGGGCATCAGGACCCAGCAGCTCACGCATGTCATGAGCCTCCATCGGTGAGCACACGATGCCATCGATGCCGTTGGCCTGAGCAAGCTTTGCCAAGCGGGCGGCCTCCTCGGCCACGGGCGACTCGACGCCGATCTCGCTCAAGGCATCCTGATTCATGCTCGTGAGCACGGTGATAGCGACGAGTTTGGCGCGGTCCTCACGCGCCTCCTCGGCACCCTCGCGGCAGGCAGCGAGCATAGCACCCGAGCCCAGGCCGTGGACCGAAAGCAGGTCGGCACCGGCAAGCGAGGCCGAGCGGGCAGCGCCGCGCACCTGATGCGGAATGTCATGGAACTTAAGGTCGAGGAAGACCTTAAAGCCAAGGTCCTTAAAGGTCTTGACGATCTGGGGACCCTCAGCGTAATAGAGCGTCATGCCGACCTTGAGCCAGGCGGCATGGCCCGAAAGCTCGTGGGCGAGCTCGAGCGCGCGCTCACGGTCGCAGTCGAGGGCGACGATAACACGGTCGCGGGCATCATTCTCTAGCATTCGAAAGCACCCACCAGCTCGTTGATGTCCTTTACGCCCTGGGACTCGGCCCAGGCCTCGAGCTCATGCGCGATCTTAAGCGAAGCACACGGATCGACGAAGTTGGCCATGCCGACCGACACGCAGGTGGCGCCGGCCAGGATAAACTCAGCCGCATCCTCGCCAGTCATGACACCGCCGACACCGTTGATGGGGATATCGACGGCCTGGGCAACCTCCCAGACCATGCGCACGGCGATGTGGTGGCAAAGCGGGCCAGAAAGGCCGCCCTTGGGCTTGGCCACGCGGGACTTGCGGGTATGAACATCGATGGCCATGCCTTGGATGGAGTTAATGACCGAAAGGCCGTCGGCTCCCGCGGCCTCGAGAGCCTTGGCAATCTCGGCGACGTTAACCGGAGCCATCTTGACGAACAGCGGCTTATCGGTCACCTTACGGCAGGCGGCCATGACGGAAGAGGCGCCCTCGGGCGTAGAGCCCATGGCGGCACCGCCGGCGGCGATGTTGGGGCAGCTCACGTTGATCTCGTAGCCGGCAGCCCAGGGGCATAGCTCGACATACATCTCGAGCGCGCGCACAAACTCATCAACGGAGTGCCCGGCAACCTGGCAAATGACCTGGCAACCGTCCTTGGACAGCTGCTCGAGCCACGGGCCGGACTCACGGGCAAAGGCGGCGACACCGGGGTTCTGCAGGCCCACGGAGTTGATCATACCGCCAGGAATCTCGGCCATGCGGGGCGCAGGGTTGCCCGGCCAAGGCTCGGCGGCACAGCCCTTGGTGGTAATGGCGCCCAGCTGGGAAACATCAAAGAAGTTCTGGAACTGCCAACCGTAGCCAAAGGTACCGGCTGCGGTGTTAATGGGGTTCTGCATCTTGACGCCGCCGAAATCGACGGCCATGTTCACGGTACCCACTAGAAGACCACCACCTTGGAAGCATCGAACACGGGGCCGCACATACAAGCACCCTTCATACCGTCGACCGTCTCGACATTGCAGGTGTTGCAGGCGCCAAAGCCACAGCTCATCATACGCTCGAGCGACACCTCGCAGTACACACCGGCCTCGGCGGCAGCGGCGGCGACCTTCTTCATCATGACGGCGGGGCCGCAGCTGGCGACGTAGTCGTAGCCGCCCTCTCCAAGCAGCTCGGCTGCCGGATCGGTGCAAAAACCGTGCGTGCCGAGCGAACCGTCGTCGGTGCACACGTTAACCGTGGCGCCCAGCGCACGGAACTCATCGACACCCACGACTTTGGAAGCGGTACCGAAGCCCAGGCACACGTCCACATCAACACCCTGCTCGGCAAGCATGCCGGCAAGACACAGCACAGGCGGAACGCCGATGCCACCGGCGACGAGCAGTGCCTTCCTGGTGCCCTCGGGTACCATCCAGCCACGGCCACCGGGGCCCAACAGGTTAGAGGTGGAGCCAGGGACCATCTGGGACAAACGGCGGGTATCGTCGCCCACGACGGCGTACCACAGCTCGACGGTGCCGGCCTCGGCGTCGGCGCGGTAGAAACTCAAGGGCACACGAAGCAGAGAAGACGCATCGCCGGGGACGGCGATGTTCACAAACTGACCGGGCTTGAGCGCACTTGCAAGCTTGGGGGCCGAGATGACGAGCGAGAAGATGCCGTCGGCGATCTCCCGGTTCGAGAC
>USCJ01000081.1 GCA_900553215.1 uncultured Collinsella sp. | reverse complement strand
GGTTGCCGCCCCCTTTCTTGTTCTCCTGGCCTGCTGCTGCCCCAGCTTCCCACCTAGCTTTCCAGCTTTCCACCTTAGGTGGTAAGTTAAGTGGAAAGCTGGAAAGTAAGTGGAAAGTTGACATGTAGGTGCGGGCTGAAGAGGGGTTAATAATTACACAAACCATACCAGCCAAACAAAAAGATACCAATCTGGTTGGTAAAACACCGTCAATGAGCCGCGAGCTAACTAGCTGCGTAAATAAAACCTAAAGAACTGTTGCAAATTAATGGCAAATGCCCAGATGCCGCCGTGCGATTTTCAATTAACTGTTACGCGCAAACAGCAAAATGCTACTATCTAACATGCACGTAAGAAAGCAGATTAACGGTTAAGGCTAAGAAGTGGCAGGTATGTCGGAAGCAACAAGGACTCGCACGCATGCGCCCGAGGTTAGGCAGCGCGCCGTCGAGGTCCTCCAAGAGGGGGTCGGTCATCGCGTCCTCGCCGCGGAGCTCGGCATTCCCCAGGCCACGGCTCGTCAGTGGGCCCGCGCATATGCCGTGGGCGGTGCCGACGCCGTTCTCAACGCCGGTTCGCATCATCACATCTATTCGTACGAAGTTAAGCTCGCCGTGGTCAAGGACCGCTTGGAAAACGGCTTAACGGTTCGCGAGGCCATGATCAAGCACAAGATTCCTAGCGAGTCTTCGGTCAAGGCTTGGTGCCGTCAGTACCGCGAGAGCGGTGAGTCCGCACTGGTCGATAAGCCGCGCGGTCGCAAGCCGCGCGTTAAAAAGGCGGAATAGCAAACGGGATGGTGCACCCACAGGGGCGCATTTTTCTTGCCGCCCCTCTGCTCCAATGCGGGCGTGCCCTTACCCCGTACGCCTAAAACTCCCCAGTTGACCGAAAACCCGCCGCTGCTACTCCTTAATTGAGCTATAACGTTAAACAATTGCAGCGTTTTGGCATGGGGGAGTGATGGTATGACGCTACTGTATTTCCTTACCCTGTTTCCGCTGGTACCGGCGCTGGGCATGCTGCTTGCGCGCGGTGACCGAGCCCGTGACGCGGTAGGGCTTGTAGGCTCTGGCATCATTATGGCGGTGACAGTTGTAGTCGCCGTCATGTTTTTTGGCACGGGTCCGCAGAGCTTTGAGGTTGCCCCCGGCACCTCGCATGTGCTCTCGATCATCAGTTCCGTTATCGACGTCATCCTGTGCGCTGTCATCCTGTACAACGCGTACAAATATAGGAACGCGCTCACCACGGTGCTCGGCATAGTCCAGCTGGTGGGCTCGCTCGCCTTTGCAGCCATGACGCTGCCCGCGGCCGAAGCCGTCACGGCAACGCCACTCTACCTGGACTACATGAGCGTGATCATGGTCCTCGCCGTCGGCATCGTTGGCAGTCTAATCTGCTTGTATGCCCTGGGCTACATGAAGGACTTCCAGGCCCATGACGAGCACGAGGCCGCGCTGCGCGGGCAGACCGCGCCCGACCGTCGCCCGCAGTTCCTGGCGCTCATGTTCCTGTTCCTCTCGGCCATGTTCGTCATCGTGACAAGCGACAACCTTGAGTGGCTGTTCTGCGGCTGGGAAATCACCACCGTGTGTTCGTTCCTTATGATTGGCTACACGCGTACGCCCGAGGCCATCAAGAACGCCTTTACCCAAATCATCCTCAACATGCTGGGCGGCATCGCGTTTTTGGCCGGACTTATGTATCTGCACGTTAACGGCATGCCGCTGACCATCTCGGGCATGATCGAGCTTTCCGGCACCGGAACCGCGCAGTCCGCGCTGCTGGTGATGCCGGTCATCCTGTTGTCGCTCGCCGCGCTCACCAAGGCCGCACAGATGCCGTTCCACACTTGGCTGTTGGGTGCCATGGTTGCACCCACTCCCACGAGCGCCCTGCTGCACTCGTCAACCATGGTCAAAGCCGGCGTGTTCCTGATGGTCAAGCTGAGCCCACTCTATGCCATCTACCCCGTGACCGGCTTTATGGTCACGAGTGTGGGTGCCATCACGTTTTTGCTCGCTGCACTCATGGCCATCTCGCAGAGCAACGCCAAACGCGTGCTCGCGTACTCCACCATTTCCAACTTGGGCCTCATCAGTGCCTGCTTGGGTGTCGGCGCGCCCGAGGCCGTATGGGCGGCCATCTTCCTGATCTTGTTCCACACGGTGGCCAAGTCGCTGCTGTTCCTGTGCGTGGGCACGGCCGAGCATCATATCGGCAGCCGCAATATCGAGGACATGGACGGCATGTTCAGCCGCATGCCGCACCTTACGCGTCTGATGATGCTGGGCATTATGGGCATGTTTGTGGCGCCGTTTGGCATGCTCGTGTCCAAGTGGGGCGCCCTGGTGGCGTTTGCGCAGACCGGCAACGTGCTCATGATCATGGTGCTTGCCTTTGGCTCGGCCGCGACGTTTTACTTCTGGGGCAAGTGGCTTGCCAAGCTTTCGGGCGTCGACCCCACGGCTCAAAACGTTGAGGTCAATGTCCATAAGACCGAATGGATGGCCCTCAACGCCATCGCCGCGCTGCTGATTCTGTGCTGCGTGGCGTTTCCGGTTATCTCGAGCGGTCTGGTGTCGCCTTACTTGGCCATGGTGTTTGGCCGCGTGCCGTACGTTATTGGCAAGGACGCCATGTATCTGATGGTGGTTATCGTGGCGTTTATCGCCGTGGTGCTGCTGACTTCATTCCGCGTGAGCAACAAACCGCACGTAAACGTATATCTTTCGGGTGTGGGAACCGACAATTACCGCCATTTCCGCGGCTCGATGGGACACGAGGTGAAGGCCGAAAAGCGCAATTGGTACTCGGAGGACGCCCTTGGCGAGAAGCGTATTGGCCCCGCGGGTAGCGTCGTGTGCTGCAGCATTATCTTGTTTGCGCTGCTGTGTTGCGCGTGGATTGGGCCCGAGCGGCTTGCCATGAGTGCGCCCTCGGTGCTGCGCGGCAAGTATTTTGAAGGCTCGGGCGTCGTGGGCATTTTTATTGGCACCGTGGCGTTTGCCTTGATTGCGCCGCTTGTGGGCGGCTTGATCGACGGCGTTGACCGCAAACTTTCGGCTCGCATGCAGGGCCGCGTGGGCCCGCGCTTGCTGCAGCCCTTCTACGACGTTGCCAAGCTGCTGCGCAAGGCTCCCGCCAGCGTAAACACCATGGACGATACCTACATGGCGTGCGCGCTCATCTTTACCGTGGTGGGCGGCGGCATCTTTGTGTCGGGCTCCAACACGCTGTTATGCGCCTTTATGGTGACGCTTGCCGCGATTTTTGTGGTGCTGGCGTCCGCCTCGACGCAAAGCCCGTTTGCCCAGGTCGGTGCCGACCGCGAGCTGCTGCAGGTTATGAGTTACGAGCCCGCCGTTCTGCTGATGAGCGTGGGCCTGTACCTTGCCACCGACAGCTTCGATTCCATCGCCGTGACGGGGCAGTCGGCCCCCATCATCGTGTACAGCGCGCCCATTTTCCTCGCGCTGCTCGCGGTGCTTACCATCAAGCTGCGCAAGTCGCCGTTCGATCTTTCGTACTCGCATCACGCGCATCAGGAGATCGTCCAGGGCGTCGCCACCGAGATGAGCGGCAGCACGCTGGCCAAGATGACCCTTATGCACTGGTGCGAGACCGTGCTGTTTTTGATGTGGGTGGGCATGTTCTTTGTCTGGGACAACCCAGTGAGCTGGCTGGTCGCCCTGGTCGTGATGGCTGCGACGTACTATGTCGAGGTGCTGATCGACAACACCTTCGCGCGCAGCACCTGGCGCAGCTGCTTTAAGCTCGGATGGGGCGTGGCGCTGGTGTTTGGCCTGCTCAACCTTATGCCCATCCTCGTCGACGTGTTTATTTAGGAGGCGGCATCCATGGATCATAAAATGTCGCGCTCGCCGTGGGTTATTCATTACGACGGCTCGAGCTGCAACGGATGCGATATCGAGGTGCTGGCCTCGCTCACGCCGCTGTTCGATGCGGAGCGCTTTGGCGTGGTCAATACCGGCAACCCCAAGCATGCGGACATCTTTTTGGTGACGGGCTCGGTCAACGCTCAGAACTTGCCTGTCGTGCGCCAGATTTACAACCAGATGCTCGAGCCCAAGTGCGTGGTGGCCTGCGGCATCTGCGCGTGCTCGGGCGGCGTGTTCCGCGATGCCTACAACGTGATCGGCGGCGTGGACCGCGCGATTCCCGTGGACGTGTACGCGCCCGGATGCGCCATTCGCCCCGAGACCGTGATCGATGCCATCGTGGAGGCGTGCGGCATCCTGGACCAGAAGGAGGCCGTGATGCGCGCCGGCGGCGATCCGCTTACCGTGGGCGGTGCCGCTACTTGGGACGGTGGCGTTGAGTTGGGCGAGGACGGGTTTGTGGCCGCGGGGGCCGGGACTGATGGTGCCGGTGACGCGCCTGTCGGGAAGCCCGCCGCGCCCGCCGCTGCGAAGGAGGCCGAGTAATGCAAAAGGCAATCTATACCACCGTCGGGATCGACGAGCTCCTGGCGCATGTGCAGGCGCTCAAGGGCGCCGGCGCGCGCTTTGTGCAGATGCATGCCGAGCGCTGTGTGGACGACGGATCGTATCGCCTGGTCTATACGTTTATCAACGTTCGTGCTGCGCAAGAGCAGATCGCACGGGACGGAAACTATGCGATTGAGAACCTGGTAGTCGAGGGTATCGACCAGTACCAGGAGATTCCGTCCATCAGCTCGTACTATCCGGCGGTATTTCCGTTTGAGAACGAGGCACATGACCTGTTTGGACTTGCCATCACCGACATGCAGGTCGACTTTAACGGCTTTTTCTACCAGGTCTCGACTGCCGAGCCCATGAGCGTCATCACGCCCGAGGTGAAGGCCGCGCGCGAGAAGGCCATGAAGGTCCGTGCCGCCGCCGAGGCCAAGGCGCGCAAGGCCGCTGCCGAGAAGGCCGCCGCTGCTGCGGGGGAGGGCGCTGCGGGCGCCGGCGATGCTGCGAGCGCTGCCGCCGCTCAGCCCGACGCGGCCGCCGGCTCCGATGCTCAGCACGATGAGGCTGCCGCCAAGGCCGCCCGCGACAAGCAGAAAAAGGAGGCGTAAGGTCCATGGCTCATCGCTCCGTAATTCCGTTTGGCCCGCAGCACCCGGTGCTGCCCGAGCCGCTTCATCTGGACCTGGTGATCGAGGACGACCGCGTCATCGAGGCAATTCCGCAGATCGGCTTTGTGCACCGCGGACTCGAGAAGCTCACCGAAAGGCGTGACATGCACCAGTTTGGCTACATCGCCGAGCGCATCTGCGGCATTTGTGCCGTGGGTCACAGCTGCGGCTATGCCAGCGCCTGCGAACGCATGCTTGACATCGAGGTGCCCGGCCGCGTGCAGTATATCCGCACCATTCTGCATGAGCTTTCGCGCATCCACTCACATCTGCTATGGCTGGGCCTGCTCGCCGATGCCTTTGGCTTCGAGGCGCTGTTCTATCGTTCGTGGACCCTGCGCGAACAGATTCTCAAAATCTTCGAGAGCACCTGCGGCGGCCGCGTGATCCTTTCGATTAACGAGATCGGCGGCCTTAAGCACGACATCGAGGACTCCGAGCTGGCGGGGATTGTCCAGACGCTCGATGCCATGCGTCCCGACTACGAGGCCCTGGTGCATACCTTTTTGGACGACGATAGCTGCGGCGAGCGCCTGCATGGCGTGGGCGTGATCAGCAAGAAGGACGCGCTGGATCTGTCGATGGTCGGCCCGTTCGGTCGCGCTTCGGGCGTGGATTACGACGTGCGCATGCTCGGCGACGGCGCCTATGCGGATCTGGCCGCGTTTGAGCCCATCGTTGCCACCGACGGCGACTGCTATGCCCGCTGCCAGGTGCGTTGTGCCGAGGTCACACAGGCCATGGACATTATCAAGGAGCTTGTGGGCAAGATTCCGCAGGACGGCATCGGTGGACGCACCAAGCTTACGCCGGCCGACGGCGCGCGCGGCGAGGTCGTGATTGAGCAGCCGCGCGGCGAGGCGTACTACTATGTGCGCGGCAACGGCACCAAGAACCTGGACCGTTTTCGCGTGCGCACGCCGACGTCGCAGAACCTGGCGGGTCTGACACATGCGCTGCAGGGCGTGCTCCTTGCCAACGTGCCCATGATTATCCTGACCATCGACCCCTGCATTAGCTGCACGGAAAGGTAGGCGCGGCATGAGTTTACTGACATTTGCCAAGACGGCCTTGGGTTCTATGGTCAAGCAGCCGGTAACGGTGTGCTATCCGCAGGAGAAGCTGACGGCGCCCGAGCGCTTGCGCGGGCATATCGTCAACGACATGGACGTGTGCATCTGCTGCGGCATGTGCGCGCGTCGCTGCCCGGCGGGCGCGCTCGCGGTCGATCGCAAGGGCGGAACGTGGACGATCGACCCGTATGCTTGCGTGGTGTGCGGCGAGTGCATCGAAAGCTGCCCTAAACACTGCCTGAGCATGGACACCGCCCGCACTCCAGTTGCGGCGGACAAGACCCCCACGGTAGAAACCAAGCCGGAGTAGCGCTGGAGTAGAACTGGAATAGGGGGCCGGTGGGGCG
>USCJ01000080.1 GCA_900553215.1 uncultured Collinsella sp. | reverse complement strand
CGAAATCAAGAACCCTAACACCGAAGAAGATCAGCCCGACCTGATGACCCTTGAGGATGAGGACGGCAACGAGATCACATTTGAGGTGATCGATGCGCTGGACCACAAGGGCGTGCATTATCTGGCTGCTGTGGAATACGCCGAGACCGAAGAGGAAGCTGAGAATGCTCAGCTGGTCATTCTGAGCGTTGGCGAGGATGATGAAGGCGAATATCTGGACGTCGTGGACGATGACGGGGCCGAGGTGCAAGTCCAGGAGCGTTGCTGGTCTATCAACTACACCAGCTGCACGGGCTTGTCGCACGGAGGCAATCCTTTTACCTCGGCACGAGTAGTCAACGAGCATCTGTATAAGAGCCCGTACATCAATCCCAGCGGCACCGAGGATACAAAGTCAGATTACCTCAAGCACATTGGCATCATCGCATCCGACTTTGTTGATGCGGCGCTGGCCCGGAGCATCTACCAGCGCAATTACGCTACGGAGCACAAGCAGACGGCTTCGTACTATCTCCCGTACTATCTCCCGACCCGCATGCGCATGACGTACGGCGACTCGCTGAGCGATGCCTCATTCCAGGATGGCAAGACCGTTGGCGAGGGTCATTTCCGCCTTGCTGACAGCAGCAACGCGCTCAACGCGACAGCTTCGGGCCATGCGTTTGCCATTGAATACGTGGATGTCGACGCCCTGGGCAACGAGACCGTTACGGGGCTGCAGGGCTCTGTGCCCATCGATATCGATCCACGCGCGCTGACGCCCCATTTTGAGGGACTCGAAGGCCTTAAGGCCGGCGAAGACGTGCGCGCCAAGATTGCGGCATCACTCGAGGGCAAGCTCGAAACCGATGCCTGCACGGCCCAGCTCGAGTTTGTGCACGACGCGGACGGCGCTCCGGGCACGGCAATGGCCGAGGGCGAAACATTTGCCGCAGGGACGTACTGGGTGCGCGTGAACGGTCTCTTGGGCAACGCGGCGCAGAACTACACGCTCGCCAGCGACGGAGCCGCAAGCTTTACCGTAGCGGCCTCGGACAGTGCAGGCGGCGCCAGCACCGGCACGGGTTCCAACGCAGGCGGCGCCGACGAGAATGGCAAGGGCAACAAGAGCGACCAGGGCAAGAGCTCGGGCGGAAAGCTCGCCAACACGGGCGACGGCTCTGGCGTTGCCGCCGGGCTCGCTGCCGCCGCCGTGGCGACAACGGTCGCAGGTGCAGCAATGCTTGCCAGTGACCGCGACAATACCGAGGACGTTAACGAATAGGCAAGCCAGGCTTTTGGGCGCATTAACTCAATCGGGGCGCAGAATACCGTTCTGCGCCCCGATTTTTACCTTGGTCCGAACGCCGCTATCGGCTACATCACCATGTTCAGCGCTTTCACAAATTCCTGGGCCTTCGCACGGCTACTCAGGCTAAAGACGCAAGCGGTCAACAGCCTGTTACGCAGGAAAACGTCGCGACCCTTGATCCTGTTGACCCCCGTGATGTCCTTAAGGTAGACAATCTCGGTGTGCCTGCCGCCAAAAGTGCCCTTCTTGAGCACCTCGATACGATTGGGGTAGATCTTAACGTCTTTAAACCTACCCGAACCTTTGTCCTGGAATAGCAGCGTGTTGTTGTCCATACGCGTCACTCCCGTGGGGTTCGCTAAAACTGTCTCTATTGCCACATTTTAGTCACCGCAAGGCTCCCATGCGAAGGTGCCAGACAGCAAAGCAATTCGTGTCCGCGCGAGGCTTTAAACTAAATGCAATAAAGATGCATTCCACAAGAGGAAAGTCGGGCGATATTGATGGGTGAGCTGGTAAACCGTGGAGAATCGGCAATCGTGCCCGAAGGTTTTTACAAGCAGGTCTCCTCAATTCTCAACGCCGCTCGCGACAAGGCCTATACCGCCGTTAACTTTGCGATGGTTGAGGCGTATTGGGAGATCGGCAAGAGCATTGTTGACGAGCAGGGCGGAGAGGAGCGCGCCAAGTATGGAGAGGCGCTGCTCAAGGCCCTCGCAATCAGACTTACCAAGGATTTTGGTAAAGGTTTTGAAGCAAGAGAGCTGCGCAAAATGCGTCAGTTCTATCTTGCATTTCCAATTCGGGACTCGCTGCGTCCCGAATTGAGCTGGACACATTACCGCAGGTTAATACGCATTCCTGACCCCGAAGCTCGCACCTGGTACATGAACGAATGCGCCGACTCTCGCTGGAGCACGCGCCAGCTCGAACGCCAGATCAACACCATGTTCCGCGAGCACCTACTTGCCAGCAAAGACAAGGAGGCTGTCACCCAAGAAATCCAAAAGAGCGCCCCAGCTCGTCGCCCCGAGGATATCATCCGCGATCCATATGTACTGGAGTTTTTAGGTTTCTCGGACGATACTGCGTTTCGCGAGAGCGATCTAGAGCAGGCGCTCATCACACATCTTCAGAAGTTCCTGCTGGAGCTTGGCCGTGGCTTCGCTTTCGAGGCGCGCCAAAAGCGCATCACCTTTGATGGGCGCCATTTCTATATTGACCTTGTTTTTTACAACTATCTGATGCGCTGCTTCGTGCTCATCGACCTTAAGACCGATGACCTTACGCATCAGGACCTGGGCCAGATGCAAATGTATGTGAACTACTACACGCGTGAGCTCATGAACGAAGGCGACAATCCGCCCATAGGCATCGTGCTCTGCGCGGACAAAAGCGATTCGATCGTCGAGTACACGCTGCCCGAAGACAACGACCAAGTGTTTGCCGCCAAATACCTGCCGTATCTTCCAAGCAAGGAAGAGCTGGCGCGCGAGCTGAGTGCCGAGTACCGCGCCATCAACGAAGCGACTAATGGCGAAGCGCAAGGGTAGCAGCACGTTGCGACCGATACCCCCGACGGAGTTTCATATCCCCCGACATAAGAGGAGCGCTCCATGACAGGCAGACCGAAAACAACACTGCGCGACTGCATCTATGGGCTTGCCGTCGGCGACGCGCTGGGTGTTCCCTACGAGTTCAGGCCCCGCGGCACGTTCGAATGCGCGGACATGATCGGCTACGGCACGCATGGGCAGCCCGCCGGCACCTGGAGCGACGACACATCTATGACGCTTGCTACCTGCGACTCGATTAGGGAGCTCGGGCATATCGACACCGCGGACATGAGCGACAAGTTTGTGAGCTGGATTGCCCGTGGCGAGTATACGGTCGACGGCGTTTTCGATTACGGCGGTACGACCGCTCGCGCCCTGCGCACCGGCAAAGGAGGCTCCGGCGAGCGCGACAACGGCAACGGCTCGCTCATGCGCATCGCGCCCCTGGCGTTCACCGATGCGACAGACGAAGAGATCAGCGAGGTCTCCGCGATTACGCATGCCCACAGAACGTCAACCGACGCATGTATCATATTTGTCGAGCTGATAAGAGACGTGATGAACGACGTGCTCCCCTCGTGGGCGCTTCACCTGAAAGGCGCGCCCGAGCACGAAATCAGGTCTGGCGGCTTCGTGCTTGACACGCTTAAGGCTGCCACCTGGTGCTTTGTGAACACCAACAGCTACGAAGAATGCGTGCTTGCCGCCGTCAACCTAGGCGACGACGCCGACACCACCGCAGCCGTCGCCGGCGCCCTCGCCGGCACGGTATACGGTATCGAGGCCATCCCGCAGGAGTGGGTCGACACCCTGCGCGGTAAAGAGTTGATTGAGAGCTGCCTGTTTTAGGGCGCCATTCAAGAAATAAGGCAGGAGGCATCATGGAGAGGAAGGTCGCAAATATAGACGAGTTCCAAGTGGACGAAAACGGGATTCCGCTATTTCCAGTAGGACTGAAGGAAGAAGCCAGCCTCTATATCCTCCCCGACGGGCGTTACCTCCCCTGCGGGGTCTACAGGACCGCGGACGGCGGTTCGATCATTTATGAGCCATCCGAACTAAGCTTCTTCGGGCAGATGCTTGCTCAATTCAAAGAGTACTAGAGGTTTGATCGCCCGTTAGATCGACACTGCTCAAAACCAGGGGGCAGGCTATCCTCCACCGCGGCCCGTGAGGTAGAATTATGCCTGCCGCGGAATCCGCCTGCGGGCAACGCTCTAATCTCTGATTGGGGTGAAGCCTATGAACTTGTTTCTTGAAATCCTGCGCCTCTCGATGTATGTAACCGGCATCGCCCGGAACCTCTACTCGATCTGGCGGGAATATAAGCAGTAACGGATAGCGAAGGGAGTCATGCAAAGGGCCGGTTGCACCCGGCCCTTTAGACGATAATACCTGCGTTGCCCGCGCTTCCAAAGTTGACCGACTGAGGAGCGGGTTCCGCGGCACATCCTGATTTTACCCAGTGGCAAGGCTCTTTTACAGCCGTTCCACCGTTTATTTACATCTGCCAATCAAGACGAGACTACTACGCACCTTTATTACACACGATATTTTCAGCCTGGTATAACCAAGTTCAATAATAGAATGCAAATCCAACCACCGTGTCTGATTACAAAAAGATTTTTGCCTTTTCTGCAGCAAACTCTTCCTCGGTAAGCACTCCACTATCACGCAGCGTTGCAAGCCTCTCAAGCCTTGCAACTACATCAATCACTATCCGCCAGCGTCTCAATAGTCTGTGAAACCTGCGGATACCGCTCAAGCTCCTTCGATAGGGCATCGACTATCTCGGCAATATTCTTTGCATTTTTGCCCCCGTTTAATACGTTTGCCCTGACCTTAGATGACGACTTGACAGTAACGCCAGATCCGCCTTCAACTGGAACAACCGAAATACTGATATTTTCGCCCCAAGACCAAAGGCTCATACCAATCTCGGCTGCAACTGTTCTTGTTGTGGGCGATGCACTATCAACTTTTACTTTAGGCAGCTTTTCCATAGCTGCCTTCAAGGCATTAAACGTGTCGTCAGGAGAATACGGTACCTGAAGCTGAAGCTGCTGATCCGCAAAACCCATAATCTGGCCTCCGCTTCTTACAAGATTAAGGCTATCGGCAATGGTAGCACGTTCCCAGCAGTCTTAAATTCGTCTCATGACCTTGCGATGCAGCCCGACGCCCCGGCTCCGCTCCCCTACTTCCCAAATATCGCAGCGAACAATCCCTTGCGTTTGGGCTTTTCCTCACGATAGGAGCCCTCGGCAGCCGCTGCCACCTGACGTGGCTGCTCGTCGCCTCCACGGCGCACAATTTGGTACAGGAACGGCGATTTAACGTATTTGACCTCGATGGGCGTGGCGTGCACGGTGCTCTCGCCGGACAGATGCAGGCTCGGGTTGAGCGACGCCACGATATGCGTCTCACGCTTGTCGCTAAACACCACCGCGGCCGCGCGGCCCGTCTGGCCGTTTACGGCAATGCGCACCTGCTCGCCATCGCGGCTGTCCGTCGCCGGACGATCGACAAAGTAGACCGGC
Source organism: uncultured Collinsella sp. (assembly GCA_900553215.1). GTDB lineage: Bacteria > Actinomycetota > Coriobacteriia > Coriobacteriales > Coriobacteriaceae > Collinsella. The sequence continues at coordinate 1,178 of USCJ01000080.1, read as the reverse complement.
ACCATCACCAGGCCGTCCTTATGTTTGCGGGCCTTGCGCGCCCAGGTGCGGATGCTCTTTTTATTGAGCCCCAGCACCGCCTCGGCATCGTTGCCGGCAATGTCGAGCGCCAGCTTATCAATGACCACCTGGTCCTTGGTAGACGCATCGACGGAGACAACGCGAAAGTCACCTTCCTGCATGGCGGGATCGAACGGACCGACCTTGGCGAAGTCCCACGGCTCCAAAATGCCCATAAGGCGAACATCCAGATAGCTTGCCCGCGGATACGCCCAGTCGAGCACCTCGTAGTACACCAGGGTTTCCTTGCTCAGGCCCTTGCCCGGGAAGCTCGCCATCATACGCAGGTCCGCCAGCGCCATGGGGAAATAGAAGAGCATCATGTCGTTTTGGATCGCATCTTCCACGTCGTGCCCGGCAAAGGCATCCGGGTACTGGCGCACCAGCTGCAGCGCGTTGGCACGTGCCTGCTGCGGCGAGATTTCGCAGGGAATACCCTGCTCCGGCACATACTCCGCACCCACGCCCATGGTCAGACGTTTGCTAAACGTACCGGGCTTGAGCAGGTCGGCAATGCCGATCTTGTTGCCGCAGGACGGGCACTCAAACACACGCTGCGTTGACTCGCCCTCAAAGGACGCTCCGCAGAAGGGGCAAGGAATGCTCACATGCGTGGCCTCTTGGAACTCCTGCGCCGTGCCGCGATCCTCCCACAGCAGATGTTCCAGGACCGACTGATTGCGCCAGTGCGAATTGAAGAAATACCAGTCCGGGTCCTCCGGGCGCTCGAGTTGCGACACATGCGTGAGCTTGAGCAGTCCATCCACCACCGTCAACGGCGTATGGCGAATGCCCAAAGCGCTCTTGGGCTCTCCGGCGTCCGCCTGCCACGGAATGACCGCGCCGCAGTAGGCGCACTCAAAGCTGCGCTTAGCCTGGTGCGAGTACATAGGGCCGCCGCAGTTTTGACATTTAATGGCAAACATCTCGTCCATGGAAACGTCCTCCTTTGCACAGGGGCTGTCAACGTTAAGTATGTCGAGCAAACAGGCACATGCCCATACCCATGTGGCCCAAAATGGACCACCCAGGCAGACGAGAAGGCTCGCTCGTTAGCACCGGCAGACTATTGCTGCATTTTCTGAGCATCGGTTCACGGCGCCCCCGCGCGAGCTACA
>USCJ01000079.1 GCA_900553215.1 uncultured Collinsella sp. | reverse complement strand
GGGCCCGCTGACGCTGCGCGTGCCGCATTCACGCCAATCTGACGTTCAATTTCGAGGGCGCGACCAAAAGGTCAGCGCCCTCTCATTTCACGTCACCTTGGCGCAAATGCGGCCCGCTCGCTGTTGGCGCCTGACATCGAGTAAGCCACTGTTGGCATCCGGCACCTGGGCAGCTAAAAAGCCCCGTCCCAAATTAGCTACCCCACTCGCAACTTATCTTGCCGATGGAGTTGTCGTCGTTTCGTTCGTGTGAGTCGTTTCGGCTTCGCTGCCTTGTTCGCCCTCGTCCTTTTGCGCATCGGCGATGGTGGTGGCCGCCGCAACGATACCGCGTTGGGGCGCAACGCCCGTCTGGGTCTGTGCGCCCTCGACAACTTCTGTACCTGCATGCGCGAGCTCGGGCGATTTAAACACTGCGTCCAAGTTGGCGCCGCCGCCGGCGTAGCCAAGCGCAGCGAGTGCGATGACGATCGCTGCAACGACAGCCACGATCGGCACGTAGCGATGCCAGCCGGCGGGATTGAGCCCGCTGCGACGAGCCGCCCCGCGGCTGATGTAGCCGAGCGTGCCGTCGTGCTTGAGCTTTGAGCCCACCACGCGTTTGCGGTCCCACAGCGTGGACTCTGCCTGCATTGCCAAGCGGGCACCTGTCGAAGGATAGCCGTATTTAGTGCGCTTGAACGAGCCGTCAAACCCCGAGGCGTGTTTGCCCCACGTCACCGATGTTGTGCGTCGGTTAACCGGCGCGGCGCTCCGCCTTCTGCGGCTCGGTTTTGTAGTCTCAGCCATACGCCCCCGCACGCCGTAACCAAATCGAAACAATAACGCTTTGGACTGTAGCACACGCGTCGCGCGCGGTCACGGGCGCCTCGCTCAACGGTCATCGTCCTTCAGTAAGCGCCACAGCGTTGTTCGGCTTATGCCCAGCACCTCCGCCGCACGGGTTCGGTTGCCGTGGAGATGATCTACAACCAGATGCGCGATATCTCGCTCGGTATCGGCCAGCGGTCGCAGGATATACAGGTCGCTTTCGAGTGTCGGGGCGCCAAAGGTTGCGGTCTTAATCACGTCCTCTTGGGCTAGCACTTCCTCCGCCACAGCGCGATCCACCGTGCCCGCCCCCACCAATATATACAGTCGTTCCGAGACCTCGCGGAGCTGCAGATAATTGCGCGGCCAGCGGTAAGCATCGAGCGCCTTCGTCGCCGCGGCAGACAGCGTGGGCGCTGCCGTCCCAAATGCACCAGCGAGATATTCCAAATAGCGCGCAACCTTCGTCGACGCGGCTCCCTGCTCGGCGATTGCCGGCGCCACGCTCACCGCACAGGCGAAACGCTCGGTCACAAAGGCGGCCTGATCGCTTTCGCTGCCGCCCGGCATGTCATTCGCCGTCAGTACCACATGGCAGCGCATCGCCAACGCGGTGTCGGCCATCGTGGAAACGAGCTCGCGGAGGCGCTGGGGGCCAACCGCATTCCAGCCCGCAATGCAAAGTGTCAGCCCCGTTTGGAACAACGGCGATTCGGCGCTTTTGAGCACGTGGCGCCAGCCGCGATCGGTAAGCTCATCGAGCGCAACGGCAACAAAGGGCTGATCGGCAAAAGGACCGTCCAGATAGAGGCGCTTGGCGATCTCGACCTGACCCGCTCCCAGCTCGCCCTCGAGCATAAGGGGCACGCCGCGCGCGTAGCTCTCGGCGACCGGCGCAGCTACCGAGGCCGCCCCCTCAACGATGCCGCACGCGCTCGATTCGTAGCGGGCCTCAACTTCGTCGGCGTTGAGCCACTCGATGCCCGCATGTGCCGCGGCGCCGCGCACCTCGCGGACCACGACGACCCAAAGGCCCCCGCCCTCTTTGTCGGTGGGGCGAACGGTCAGGCTCAGGCGCGTACCCGCACGTCCCATAACCAGACGCGCGCCGTCTCCTATACGGTCGAGGCGTTCGGCAACAAAAGCCGCCACATCCCGCTCAAGCGCCGCGTCATTCATGGTCGAAATCGCGACGTTCCCACGCGCATCGATTGCCAATGCCGAGGCCCCGGCAGCAGCCAGGGCCTCGGTCAAGATGTTCAGCTTGGCATCGCTATCCATGATTTGCCCCTGTCCGCGGCGACGTGCAACCGCCGACGGTCGCACGACCGAGTGTTTCAAAATTGAACGATATTGCTCACCAAACACTATAGGGCAGAAAGCGCCGTCCTGCGAGTATAGGTGTTGCCCCGCATCGCCATCCTGGCGGGGCGATAAGAGCTCTTCGGGACTTATAAACCTGCGGACAAGCCATACCCGCAAGAGCTCCTATCGCTCCACCGCAGGCATGCGCTCACCAGCAACCAGCAACCAGCACGCGAATAAGCTACTTCTCTACCAGATTCCCAGCACGTGCTGCATTCCCAAACTCATGCACGCAATGCCAATCCAGCAGCAAAAGCCCAGCGCGATGGGCTTGCCGCCCTTTTTGACCAGCTCGACGATATCGGTATTAAAGCCAATAGCCGCCATGGCCATCACGATAAAGAACTTCGACAGCTCCTTGATGGGCGCCGTGATGGACACGGGAAGCTGAAGCACCGTGGTGATTACGCTCGCCAGCACAAAGAACAGCACAAACATGGGAAACGCGCGTTTAAGCGAGAACGTGCTTTTGGCGTCGCCGCCGGCCTTGCGCGCCAGATGCATCTGCCAGCATGCGAGGACCAACGTGATGGGAATAATGGCCAGCGTCCTGGTGAGCTTGACCACCGTAGCGCTCTCGAGCACATTGGCGCCGGGATGCATGCTGTCCCAAGCGCTCGCCGCAGCCGTTACGGACGAGGTGTCGTTGATGGCGGTGCCGGCAAACAGGCCAAAGCCCTCGTTGGTCAGCCCGAGCATACCGCCGAGCGTCGGAAACACGAGCGCCGCGATAACGTTAAACAGGAAGATGACCGAAATAGCCTGGGCAATCTCGCGATCGTCGGCATCGATGACGGGCGCGGTCGCGGCGATGGCAGAACCGCCGCAAATCGACGAACCCACACCCACAAGCGTCGCGATCTTGCTCGGCACGTTCATAACGCGGCAGAGCACAAAGGCGATGACAAGCGAGGTCGAGATCGTCGCCACGATAATCGGCAGCGACTGGGCGCCCTTGGACAGGATCTGGGACAGGTTCATGCCAAAGCCAAGCAGGATAACCGCGTACTGCAAGACTTTTTTAGACGTATAGGTGACACCGGCGGCGAGCTGTTCGCGGCGATTCTTGGGAAAGACGAGCGCCAGGACCATGCCAAAGAGGATGGCAAATACCGGCCCGCCGACCACCTCAATTTGTTTGCCGAGCAACGTCGCGGGGATAGCGATGATCAGGCAGAACAAGACACCCTTCCAGCGCTCGCGTACGATATTCGCCAGTTGCATATGGGATTCCTTCTTTCTCTTTCACGTTTGCGACGGCTTATGATACGGCAACATTGAGCGCAGCCTTGCGTAAACAAAGACTAAGATGCCGCAATAGTTCTTGGGCAACAGCCGAATTACCCACCGCGGAAAGCCGATTCGCGGCATAATTAACAACTGACATATGAGTTTGATAGAACAGTTGCGAGGCGCTATGGAAGAATCGATGCACGTCGGCGAGCAGGAAACGAGCCTACAGGACCAGTCCTACCACACCATTCGACGCAAGATCGTCTATCTGGACTACAAGCCGGGCGAAAAGCTGGGCGTCAAGCAGCTTTGCGACGACCTGGACATGGGTCGCACGCCCGTGCGCGAGGCTTTGGTTCGCTTGGCGCAGGAAGGCCTGGTGCGCACCGTGCCCCAGAGTGGCACCTACGTCTCACCCATCAACCTCACCCTTGCCGAGAGTGCCTGTTACATCCGCGAACATCTGGAAAAGCAGGTGATTGTGGAGTGCTGTGCGCGCGCCACGTCGGCCGGCATCGAGCAGCTCGACCGCGCCATCGTGCTGCAGGAAAAGGCCATGGCCGAAGAGGATCGCATCGGCTTCTTTTTGAGCGACAACCTCATGCATCACATGATTTTTAGCATCGCATGTCGCAGCACCGTGTGGTCGTGGCTCGAAGAGACCAATGCCGACCTGGAGCGCTTCCGCTGGCTGCGCGCCGCCACGCAGGTTCTCGACAATCAGGACATCGTGAACGAGCACAAGCAGATTCGCCGCGCTATCGCCGGTCGCGACCCCATCGAAGCGAGCTTTTTGGTCAGCAAGCACCTGCACATGATGTTCCGCAACCAAACCGAAGTTCTGGACCAGTTCCCCGAGTACTTCGAGACCAGCAAGCTCCGCTAACCTGCCAAAACCACCACAAAGGGGACAGGCACCTTTGTGGTGGTTTCTCCGTACAAAAAGGCCCGACTCTGTCTGATGACGCGGAGCCGGGCCTTGGTCGTTAGAACGGCGGAACCAACTACTCGACTGTGACACTCTTTGCCAGGTTACGGGGCTGGTCGACGTCGCAGCCGCGCAGGATGGCCACCTCGCGGGCAAGCAACTGCAGCGGGACGCTCGCCGTGATGGGGCTGAACACGTCGCGGACGGCCGGCACACGAATGATGCAGTCGGCAATCTTGTTGATTTCCTCGTCACCCTCGGTGGCAACGACGATAACCTTGGCGCCGCGCGCCTTGCACTCCATGAGGTTCGACACGGTCTTGTCGTAGGTGGCACTCTTGGTGGCCACAGCGATGACAGGGAAGCCCGGGTCGATCAGGGCAATGGGGCCGTGCTTCATCTCGCCGGCGGCGTAGGCCTCGGCGTGCAGGTAGCTGACCTCCTTGAGCTTGAGCGCACCCTCGTAGGAAATAGCGGCACCCATGCCACGGCCCACGAACAGCGCCGACTGCGCGTCCTTGCACAGCAGGGCAGCCTCATGAACGGCCTCGGTTTGGGTATCCAAAATCCACTGGATCTGCTCGGCCGTATCGGAAAGCTCGCGGAATAGCATGCGCGCCTGCTTGGTGGTCAAGCGGTACTTGACCTGCGCCAGCAGCAGGGCCAAAAGCGTAAGGCTCACGACCTGGCCGATGAAGCTCTTGGTCGAGGCGACCGCGATCTCCTTGTTGGCCTTGGTGTAGATGACGCCGTCGCTCTCACGCGCCACGGGGCTACCCACCACGTTGGTGATGCCGAAGACCTTGGCACCCTTGATGCGCGCGTCGCGAATGGCGGCAAGGGTATCGGCCGTCTCGCCCGACTGGGACACGGCAACGACAAGCGTCGTCGGCGTAATGATGGGGTTGCGATAACGGAACTCGCTGGCCGCCTCCACCTCGGTGGGGATGCGAGCCCAGCCCTCAATGAGATTCTTGGCAATGAGGCCAGCGTGATAGCTGGTGCCGCAAGCGATTACGTAGACGCGGTCGATGTCGTTGAGCTCCTCGAGTGAAAGGCCCAGCTCGTCGATGTCGAGCTCGCCGGCCGGCGTCATACGACCGACCAGCGTGTCGCGCACGACGCGCGGCTGCTCGTGGATTTCCTTGAGCATAAAGTCGGGATAACCGCCCTTTTCGGCCATGTCCAGGTCCCAGTCGATGTGGGTGACCTTGGGCTCGATAACGTTGCCGGCCTCGTCGGTGTACTCGACGCCTGCGGGCGTGAGCTTGGCAAACTGACCGTCCTCGAGCACCACAACATCGCGGGTGGCGTCGATGAGCGCGATGACGTCGGAGGCGACATAGGCGCCGGTCTCGCCTGCGCCGACCACAATCGGGGAATCCTTGCGGGCTACGGCGATCACGCCGGGCTCGTCAGCGCACACGGCGGCCAGACCATAGGCACCGACCACGTGGGTGCACGCCTCGCGCACGGAGGCCATCAGGTCGTGCGTCTCGGCATAAGCCTCTTCGATCAGATGCGCGAAGACCTCTGTATCGGTCTCGCTCTTAAAGTGATGGCCGCGGCCCTCCAGCTCTTCGCGCAGCTCGGCGAAGTTCTCGATGATGCCGTTGTGGACGATGGCGATACGACCGTCGCAGCTGGTGTGAGGATGGGCGTTAACGACGGAGGGCTTGCCGTGGGTGGCCCAACGGGTGTGGCCGATACCGCAGGTAGCGTCGCTGTCGATATTGGAAAGCTCGCTCTCCAGGCCCGCGACCTTGCCCACGCGGCGGATGACGTCGAGGTGCGCCGCGGCGCCCTCGCCCACCTCGAGCGCAACACCCGAGGAGTCATAGCCGCGATACTCCATGCGCTTGAGGCCCGTGACCAGGATGTTCTTTGCAATATCAGAGCCGGTGTAGCCGACGATTCCGCACATAGGATAAATCCCTTCGTTCGCGTGACTGCAAGACGTCCACGCACAAGGGGCGCTGAGACGCATAACGTTCGAGTATTGTACTCACGCAGGCGCAAGCTGATATACCAGATGTGGTATCTCAACTTAGATACCACCCGATGCACACATGCCCAGCCGGTCCAAACCGCCACAATGGGGACAGGCACCTTTGTGGTGGTTTTGGGCGTCGCGGCGGCCTATCCCGGCGAAAGATCTCGATCTGTAACATCTGCGCCGCAATAAGCCGGCTTAGTGTTACAGGTCGAGACATTACGGTTCGGTCCCAGCACTATGTCTCAATCTGTAACAGGTGGAGGCGG
>USCJ01000078.1 GCA_900553215.1 uncultured Collinsella sp. | reverse complement strand
GCAGACAGCCGGGAACGGGTTGTCCTTCTTGATGAGCTTGAGCGCGTCGGCATAGCGGCCGTCGCCCGCCATCTTGATGTAGCCCTGGATGGCGATGTGCGCCGGGCAGGCAGCCTTGCAGGGCGCCGTGCCGGTCGGCCAGGTCTGGATGCATCCGTTCTCGTTGCGGTAATTCTTGTTCCAGTGATCCTCGCCCCACTTGGTGTCGTCCGGCAGCTCATGGTGCGGATACTGGATGGGGCCTTCCTTCGTGCAGAGCTTCTGACCGAGGCGGACAGCACCAGCCGGGCAGGTCTCTACGCACTTGCCGCAGGCAACGCACTTTTCCGGGTCGCTCTCGGCCACGTAGGCGGAGGCGGACAGGTTCGGCGTGTTGAACAGCTGGCTGGTGCGCAGCGCGTTGCAGACGCCGACGGCGCAGTTGCAGATGCCGAAGATCTTGTTCTCACCGTCGATGTTCGTGATCTGGTGGACATAGCCGCGGTCCTCGGCCTTCTGGAGGATCTCCATGGCCTCTTCATAGGTGATGTCGTGGCCGTGGTTCGTCTCGCGGCAGTAGTCGGCGAAGTCGCCGACGCCGATGCACCACTCGCCTTCCACGTCGCCGGAGCCCTCGCCGCGGATGCGCTGCTGCTTGCGGCAGGAGCACACGGACACGCCGATGTGGCCCTCGTACTTCTTCAGCCAGTGGGACAGGTGCTCGATCGGCAGAGACTTGCTCTCGGCCGGGATGGCCTTTTCGACCGGGATGACGTGCATGCCGATGCCGGCGCCTCCGGGCGGCACCATCGGCGTAGCACGGGACAGCGGGCCCTTGGACGCCTGCTCAAAGAACTTGGCATAGACCGGATGCTCCTCGAGCTGGCTCACGCGCATGTTGAGGAACTCGGCAGAACCCGGTACCAGCATGGGCAACACCCATTGCTTGGCGCGCTCGGGGTTTTCCCAGTTGTACTCGAGCAGACCCGTGTAGCTCATGTCGTCGAGCATCTTCTCGATATCGGCTTCGGGCATGCCGGTGAGCTTGACCATCTCGGGCAGCGTATAGGGACGGCGCATCTTCATCTTGCAGAGCACTTCGGCCTGCTCGTCGGTTGCGGCCTCGGCAAACGACCAGTACTCGTAGCCCAGCAGCTCGTCGCGGTGCAACAGGCGGTTGGTGCAGTGCTCGCACAGTTTGACGATAGCCTCGCGCGGATGCTCCGGCAGCGGCGGCACAAACTCCGCTCCGATATCGGGCTCGGTATAGCTAATCCCCGGTCCGTTGAGAATCATAGTCGTCCCTTCTCTTGCCACAGCCCGGCGAGACCGCAGCGCCCCTCTTTGTACGGGCTCGACATGCCCCCATGCCGTTCACCCGCTATTGTTGACATTGTGTCAAAAACAGTATTGACGAACCGTCAACAATATTCAAGACTGTTAGGCGAACGGTCGGGCCCAAACGGATGAAAGGCGGCAAACGTATGAGCGATAACACGGCAAACATCTCTGTCGCTGATGCCGTCCTCGCGTCCGACAGCACGGCAAAGCGCCTGACGGGTGACGAGCGCCGACGCGAGATTCTCGCCGCCGTGAGCGCCGTGAGCGCTGAGCTGGGCGTGTCCCATCTTTCGGTATCGGCCGTGACCAAGCGGGCTGGCTGCACGCGCTCACTGTTCTACCACTACTTTGCCGATATGGACGCCGCCGTCACCGCCGTTATGGACGAGGCGATCGACGGCTTTATCGCCGAGCTCGAACAGTGGAACGCCAGCCGCACGGTTGGCGACATCGAAGGCGCACTCGACACCGTCGCTCCGCTCTTTAAACGCCTGGTCGTGAGCGGCCACGAGTTGCCGAGCACCCTGACCTCCAGCAGCGGCGCGCTCTACGGCGGCTTTCTGCACAACGTGGTCCAGCGCGTGGCACAATACATCTGCGACACCACCGTGGTGGATTTTGTCGCCCATCATGAGCTCCGCATTGACCATGTCTACGAGACGTTCTACACCCTCATCATGGGGTTGTTGATGTATATCCGCACGCACCCCGATGTGCCCGACGAGACGGTCAAGGAAATCATCGCCTCGACACTCCATATCGAGGGCTATACCGCCAAGTATCCGGAGCGCAAGCCCCAGAACTGACGACATTTGGCCAAACTGCCCGCGATCAGAAGAGGGGCCGCGGGCGTGTGAAAGGAGAGCAGCATGCTGTTCGATGTTTGGGGTAGCAATACCCTTATCCACTGGGCCGGCTGGGCCATGGTCTTTATTGGCCTCATCGTGCTCAACGAGGTCGGCCGCCGCACCAAGCTCGGCGCGGCCATCATCTTTGGCGTGGCTCCGCTGGCCATGACCATCTACTGCGTCGCCATCGCCATCGGCGTTTCGCAAGGTGCCGAGTGGGCGCTCACCAACCCCACCCATGTGTACCAGAACAGCTGGTTCCACTACGCCAAGGTGTACGCAGCGCTCGCCGGCTGCTGGGGCTTCATTGCCATTAAGTACCAGTGGGGCAAGATCGGCAAGGCGCACTGGTTCCGCGCATGGCCGTTTGTGATCGTCGCCATCAACATCATGATCGCCGTCGTGTCCGACTTTGAGAGCGCCTATCACTTCTTTGTCCTGGGCGAGTCCACCTGGGTCACCTCCGAAGGTGCCACGCAGCTGGCCGGCTGGAACAACGTGTTCAACGGCATCGCCGGCATCATCAACATCTTCTGCATGACCGGCTGGTGGAGCGTCTACGCCTCCGAGGACCAGACCGACATGCTGTGGCCCGACATGACCTGGGTCTACATCATCGCCTACGATATCTGGAACTTCTGCTACACCTACAACTGCCTGCCCACCCACTCCTGGTTCTGCGGCTTTGCGCTGCTGCTGGCGCCTACCGTCGCCGCCTTTATCTGGAACAAGGGTGGCTGGATTCAGAACCGCGCCTTTACGCTGGCTATTTGGTGCATGTTTGCCCAGGTGTTCCCCTACTTCCAGGAGGAGTCCATCTTTGTGACCCACTCCACGCTCGACGCAGGCGCCGCCACCGCGGTCTCGGTCGTCGCGCTGATCGCCAACATCGCCGCGATCATCTACATCGCCTACCGCGCCAAGAAGCTCGGCCGCAATCCCTACAAGCAGGATGTCTTTGAGGGCACCAGCGACTGGGAGAAGGCTACCGCCCGCCGCGCCAAGGTCGATTACGCGCACGCCGAGTAACGTGCCTGACGCAAACGCCGCTTGAATGTGAAGTCGCCTGGCCGACTCCGCGCAATGCAACGTATTGCATGCCCCCGGAAAGCGATTCGTCCGCTTTCCGGGGGCTTTTTGCTGCCGCGCGTGCATTCACGCACATATTCAAAACCTCTCGCACAGATAAAATCAGATTTCCGACCGCACGCCAGCTCTATCTGGCTCCAATTTTGGGTACATTGTTGTCCCGATATTGAGCTTGGGGGATATATGAAAGATGAGACGAGGAGCCAAGAGGACTCGGCCCAAGATGCAGAGGCATGTGCCGAGGCCCTGGAGAGCCTAGGCCGAGTTTCGCTTGGCGAGATTGCGTTTGACGATTCGGGCGTTGACGTGCAGGATGAGCCGGAAGCCGAGGCGCAGTCCGATGATCAGGATGCAGACGATGTTGAGCCTGCCGAAGATGAGGCAGATCACGAAGACACCGAAAGCGAGGCCGGCAACCAGCCCGAATCCGACACGGGCGAGGAAACCGTCTTGCTCAACAGCTTGCCGGCCGAGGATTCGCTGACCCGTGAGCTTCCTGGCCTAGGTTCCGCACCAGCCGTGGACGAGACCATCGCCATGGGCGATATTCCCCTGCCGTCCGTTCCCTCGGCACGCGAAGCCGAGGTTCGTCATCGCAAGATGTCGCCCAAGCGCCGCAACCTAATGGTTGCCGGCGTTGTGGCCGTCGCGCTCGTCGCCGGCGGTGCAGGCTATGCTGCCTGGAACGGATATCAACAAGAGCAGGCTGCCGCTGTCGCCGCCAATGCCCACACGATGATGTCAGTGCAGATTGGCGTGCATGCCGCTGGCCTCGACTGTTCCACTGGCTCCAAGATTCCCGTACAGGTGAGTGGGCAGGATTCTGACGCCTCCTCCGTGAGCGAAACGCTCTATGTTGACGAGCACGGCCGCGGCATCAAACTGCTGCCCGGCGATTACACGCTCTCCATCGCTGCCTCCCCCATCGCGGCCGACGGCACCATCTATACCGTCCCGACCACCAAGACGCAGGTCACCGTTAAGAGCGATGGACAGGATTTAAGTGCCCAGGCTACCTTTAAGCTCAAGGTGCCTTCGGCCGACACGGTAACCGACGACCAGATCGATGCCGCCGCCAAATATGCCGAGGAGGGCGGTTGTAGCTCTGCCGCGGCCGCCAAGATACTTCAGCAGGCGGCAACCGCTCGCCGTGATGCCGCCGCCAACGCCGTGAGCGCAAGCGAGGCGCAGGCAGCCCGCGACGCCGATGCTCGGCATAAGGCAACGAACCTGTATCAGCTCGATATTCCCGTTGAGTGGTACGGCAAAGTCGCAACTTGGCAAAACGGCAGCACGCTGTGCATCTATCTTGCCGGCGACAGCAATACGCCGATTGTGACGCTCGTCGCGGTGCGCGACGGCGAGAGCTTTACGCCCGATGAGGGCGATACGGTTTTGGGCACGGCAAACCTTGGTAACGGCTACACGGTCTACGCCAGCGGCCCCGTCTATCCGTATGTGGTGCCCCAGACCATCAACGGGCGGACGCAGAATCCCGTGTCGACCTACCCCATGGACACGGCCATTGAGCTTGTCGAGCTCACGACCGGCAACCGCTACACCTACAGCCAGATTAAGAACGTGCTGGTCGGCAAAGACGGCAAGGCCGACGCTGCCACCAAGCTCGAGTGCGACTACCTCGCCCAGATTCTCCTGCCGAGCATCAAGGCCCAGGACTAGCCGGGCGCATCATGGTGCTCCCCAACCGTGATGAAGGGGCCAGGAGGTCCTGGCCCCACAGATCCGTAGATGATTAGGCAAGGAGCCACTTCCATGCGGGAACAACGTGTACCACACCGTGCTCGCATGGAATATCGGCCTGCTCATCCATGGTAACGATTGCCGACTCACCAAGATCGAACTGGGCCATCGAGGCATCAAGCGCGGCAATTTCGCGCTCGCGCGTTTTCTCACTTGCCATCTCCACACTAACCTGGATCAGGCTATAAGCCCGCATGAGAAGTGCGTCCCCAGCCACAAAGTCCACCTCATGGCTTTTGCTCTTCTCTTTGATCAGCAGGCGGCAGACCGATCCGATCCTCACCGCGGGAGTCCTTCTTCTTAGCGCGTTGAACACTGCGGTCTCGAGCCTCTGGCCCTGGTCCAATGCCGATGCGGGAGAGAATGCTCCAAACATCGCGGGATCGACAGCGTAGACCTTAGACGCAGACCGCATGTTATTTGCCAGTGAACGCGTGAACTCCGGCACGGAGAACAGCAGGTAGGCATCCTCATAATACTCAAGTAAGTCGCTGAGCGAATTACGACTGACGGGTATCTGCCTGCTCTTGAACTCGTTGTACACTTTGTTCACCGACAGCTCTCGTCCCGAAGATGCCATACACCGCGTTAGGAACAGCGATGCCAGGCGAGGGTTCTTGACGTCGTAACGCTCAACGACGTCCATAGCGACCGTTCGCGAAGCATATTCCTGTAGCAGCTGAATCGCGTCTGCGGGCGTCTGCTCAAGCGTCGCGATGAATCCCCCTCGTTCAAGATATCCGATCAGATGATGTCGAAGCAGCGCTGCATCGCTTGGGGAAAAGGTCGCATCTGGCTCGAAAACGCTCCCCGTCTTATATCGAACGTATTCCGAAAAGCTCAACGGAAAAAGCTCTCGTATAAGAGAACGACCCCTGAATTCGCTCTTAAGTTCTGAGGACAGCATCTTAGAAGAAGATCCCGTCACATAGACGGTCGCTTTCTCCGTATCGACTACACGCCGCAAAAACGCACCCCATTCGGGAATTTCCTGGATCTCGTCAAAGAAAATGTAAGCGCCCTCGGTTCGAGCAGCAGGATGCAGCGCATAGAACGTGTCGAGCACGTCCGCCAGCAGCGATGGCTCATACGGGCGCAAGCGCTCGTCCTCAAAATTAAAGTAAAGCATCCGGTCAAGCTCGACGCCCCGGCCCCGAAGCCGCAGCATCTCCTGATACAGGCGATACGTCTTTCCACAACGGCGGGCCCCCACAACCACATTTACGATGTTGTCGCGCTTTGGCTCCTGTGGGTTTCCCAGATCAAGGTCTCGCTCAAAGACCTGTGGAACCCCCTGCTGTTCAAAGTCCTTTATTTTCTGGGCGATCAAGTCGTTGAATGCCATGATTCTCCAATCTTGCTCTCTAGCTAATCAAAATTATACTGATTCTTGATTAGTAAAAGAGCAAGATTACGTGCAACTTGATTAATAGAAAATCAAGTTTTACTGTTGCCGAGCATCAAGGTCCAAGACTAGCAGCCCACGACGCCCAAATTAGCTACTTAACGCCAGGGGTCGGCCTCGAACATCGGCTCGCGCTCGGGGCGGCGATCGCTGTAGGGATCGTAGCCGTCGTCGTCC